>JANWXU010000135.1 GCA_025057395.1 Bacteroidia bacterium
TATAAACAAACAATAAAAAAGATTTTTATTAATCAAAAAATTCAATGGTTATAACCAATAGGGGAAATAATCTAATAAAATGCTTTCCCTTATTGGTTATAAACTAAAGCTTTAAAAAGATTATCTTCTGCCCCGAAAAGTATTAATTAAGCCTTTACTTTTTGGCTTGAATATCGGATTCCTAGACGCCGATAGATGAAGCCCAATAACCAAAGAGGACCTATTAATAAAAATTGAAGGTCTGTAAAGAAAGAAGGCTTTTTACCTTCAATTTTATGCCCGATGAATTGGAATATCCACGAAACGAAAAAAATTACAAGGCTCACCATTAGTAAATTAACGCCTGCATCTTTCAAAATCTTTAGACCTAATAGCATAATAGCTACCACACAAAGCATTCCAATGGAAAGTTGCCACGAAAGCATGAGATAGAAAATAAATGCCCCTACTATCAGTAACCAAGAAAAATCAAATTGAGAAGGAAAAACTTCAGGAACGGGAATCGATTTCAACAACCCTAGTAAGCTGAACATAATTAAAGGAATACAAATCCAATGGATTAGCTTATTGGTAGGGTTTTGATGACTTTCTCCATATAAGTGAAACCATTCATCTACACTTCGCATAGCTAATAAAGTTTAATACTTTTTAACAATTTAATTAAAAATAATGATATTACCTATTACAAAAGCCTATACTCCATAAATATACTAGCTTTTACTTCTTTTATAATATATATATTGTAACCTTACCACTTTGCTTTAAAATAAAAATAAAACTTTTAGCAGAAAAAAATGTAAAAACAATCACCTAAATACTTCACTAGATTAGAACTAAAACAAATATAAATAACAAAATAATTTCATTAATAAACTTAAAAGAATTATATTTACTCTTAATGAAAAATCTTAACTAATATTGAAGTATGGCAGAAGCAGTGGTTAGCGCCTCATCATCTACCAGTACCGATTTTTTGCCAATTCATGGCACTGACTATATCGAGTTTTATGTAGGCAACGCAAAACAGGCTGCCTATTTCTATAAAGCAGCCTTTGGTTTTCAATCCCTTGCTTATGCAGGGCCAGAAACAGGTGTTCGAGATAGAGCTTCTTATGTACTACAACAGAATAAAATCCGCTTTGTTCTTACCACTCCCCTCCAGCCAGAGGGAGAAATTAGCGAGCATATACGTTTACATGGAGATGGTGTAAAGGTATACGCCTTGTGGGTGGAGGATGCAAAAAAGGCTTTTTACGAAACTGTTGCTAGGGGAGCAGTACCTTACATGGAACCTACCCTCGAAAAAGATGAAAACGGCGAGGTTATTCGCTCAGGTATTCGTACTTACGGAGATACAGTACATATCTTTGTAGAGCGCTCGAATTATAACGGAATATTTTTGCCTGGTTATCACCCATGGGTATCAGAATTCAATCCACCGGAGGTAGGTTTACAAGTAGTAGACCACTGTGTAGGAAATGTGGAGCTTGGAAAAATGAATCATTGGGCAGAGTTTTATGCAAACGTACTGGGGTTTCACCAAATCATTTCTTTTGACGATAAGGATATTTCCACAGAATATTCTGCCCTAATGAGTAAAGTGATGTCTAATGGAAACGAACGTATCAAATTCCCTATCAATGAACCTGCACCAGGTAAGAAAAAATCGCAAATAGAAGAATTTCTAGATTTCTATCGCGGCCCTGGCGTACAGCACATAGCCATGCTTACTCACGATATTATTTATACAGTTACAGAGCTCAGAAAAAGAGGGGTTGAGTTTTTAGAAGTGCCAGATGCTTACTATGAAAATCTTTTAGAAAGAGTAGGGCCTATAGATGAAGATATAGAAATTTTGAAAAAATTAAGAATTTTGGTTGATAGAGACGATCAGGGCTACCTTTTACAACTTTTTACTAAACCTGTAGAAGATCGCCCTACTTTATTTTACGAAATTATCCAGCGCAAAGGTTCTCGTGCTTTTGGTAAAGGGAACTTCAAAGCCCTTTTTGAAGCAATTGAAAGAGAACAAGCAAGAAGAGGAAATTTATAGAAAAAGAAGAAAATACTTTTCTTTTTTCTTCTCAAGCCTGCTCCTAAAAGAGCAGGCTTTTTTATGAATGAATTAGATTACGATACCAATATCCTGACTGTTTAATAATTCTTTTCTGCGTCTCAAAATCCACATATACAATTCCAAAACGCGGCTTATATCCTTCTGCCCATTCAAAATTATCCATAAAAGACCAAATAAAATAGCCCTCTACAGGTACTCCCTCCCTTTTTGCTCGTAAAACCTGCTTTAAATAACTTTCTAAAAATTCAATACGATCATAATCATATACTTCTCCTAACAATACTGTATCTGGAAAAGCTACTCCATTTTCAGTAATATAAATTTTTTTTACCTGAGGGTAGCTTGCAAATTTTTTTAGTAGGCAATAGATACCTTCTGGGTAAATTTCCCAGCCCATTTCCGTAGTACGAATTCCTCTTTTGGAAGCAGGAACAATTTTTGCCCACAGCATAGGTACAAATGGTGAATATTTCACCAGTTCACGCGTATAATTTTGCAAACCAACAAAATCAAAATCAAATTTCATTTTTTCTTCATCGCCTGGCTGAAAGTAGCGTTCAATATATTTCAAAAAAGGAAGACTTTCTATAGGGTAGCCTAAACCCAGAGCAGGCTCTAAAAACAAACGATTAAAGAGCGCATCAGCACGCATAGCTGCTATTTGATCCTTTTCTTTATCGTTTCTGTAAGCTGCAATATGCGAGCAAGAAAAAGTAGTGCCTACATTGGCTCCTGAAACATTTGCTTTAACTACTTTTCCACCTATACCTTGTGCAAGAGTAGCATGGTGCGTAGCTTTTAAAAAGCTAAATATACCTTTACGTCCGGGCGCATGATAACCTAAAAAATAACCCACTCCCACAAATGCCATAGGCTCATTAAGCACCATCCAGTTCTTAACCTTATCTCCATAAGTTTTGGTACAAAAATCACAATATTCACTAAACCAGTGAATAATTTCCCGATTCAACCATCCTCCTTTTTTTTCTAAAGCCAGAGGTAAGTCCCAATGATATAAAGTAATCCAAGGGGTAATTTCTTTTTCTAAGCAAGTATCTATTACACGATGATAAAAATCAACTCCTGCTGGATTAATCCTGCCTATACCCTCTGGAAATAAACGAGACCAAGCAATAGAGAAACGAAAGGCTGGTATTCCTAATAGTCGCATTAGCTCTAAATCTTCTTTGTAGCGGTAGTAAAATTCACAAGCTTTATCTCCATTCTCATTATTTTTAACCTTCCCCTTTCGATGCGTAAATTCATCCCATATAGAGGGCCCCTTGCCATCTGCACTTGCAGCCCCCTCAATTTGATAAGCTGCAGTAGCTACTCCCCAGACAAAATTTTTACCAAAATCAGAACCTTTTAACGTACTCGTAGCGGCTAATCCTATTAATTGATTAGGATTAGTAACTAAACCTGCAGTAGTAGCAAGCAAACAACTTAGGAAATTACGCCTTTGCATTTTAGGCTTTATTTTTTAAATTTGAAATAAAACTACTGCTAAGGGGTCTAGTAGCATTGAGCTTCGGAAGATAAACATAATATACTTCTCCAACTATACTTTGTACAATACCTTCTCCCCAGATAGGATGAATGACCTTATCACCTTCCTTAGGAAGATTATTATTAAAGCTAAGATTTTGACTTTGGACGCAAAAGCTTTGGGCAGCTTCTAAATACTCTTTGGTCATGTTTCCTAATCGGGTATATAAATTTTGTGGAAGCTCAAGTAAAAACCGAGAGGTATATTTTGCATCTAATGAAGAAGTAGAGCCTTCAGAGTCCGTTAGATAAATTCTTTTTTGAGCCCTTGTGATAGCAACATATGCTAAACGCCGTTCCTCCTCTAAGCCCTTTTGATCTCTTTCGGCTATAGTTTTATTATTAGGAAGTATTCCATCTGTACAGCCGTATAAAAAAACATACGGAAATTCTAAGCCTTTTGCTGCATGGATAGTCATTAGTTTGACTTTTTCTACCTTTTCCTCTGTTTCTGCCCCAGACAAATAGATTCCAACTTCATCAAGATACTTTCCTAAATCACAAGCATATTCTTCATTATCCTTTTCAAAAATTTGCATGTGACGTATTAGTTCCATTATATTTTCTATTCTCTCTTGTTCCCCATCTTTTCGATAAACCTCTAGTATCCCTGTTTCATTGAGTAGAATTTGAGTAAGGTCTGATATTTTAGGTTTTGTAGCTAGCAAATCTTCTAGTCTTCGAATTAAACTGATTAGCTCTATTACTTGATTACGAGCTAGGGTAGGGATTTGAAAGGCATTAAGTAAAGTTTTCCATAAACTCCAATTTCTTTCTTCTGCTACTTTTCTTAGATCACTAACATATTTAGGCCCGAGCTTCCTTTTAGGGAAATTGATAATCCGAACTAAAGAAATATTCTCCTTATACAAAATGAAGCGTAAATATGCAATAATATCCTTGATTTCCTTTCTTTGAAAAAAATTTAAATCTCCGTATATTTGGTAAGGAATTTGATGTTTCAAGAAAGCTTGTTCTAAGCTCCGGGATAAATAGGAGGCGCGATAAAGAATAGCGATATCCCCATAGTTTGCACCATTCTCCATTAATTGTTTAATTTCTTTACAAATCCACTCATTTTCTTCTTCCTCATTCTTACCATGAAAATGAACGGGCAACAACCCCTCGGGGTTATTAGTAAACATAACCTTAGCAACGCGATTTTGATTTTTACTAATCACTACATTACTTAAATCTAGAATATTAGGTGTTGAACGGTAATTTTGTTCGAGTAAAATAGTTTGACATTGGGGATATTTTTTATCAAATTCAACTAGAAACGTAGGATTTGCTCCACGCCATTCATAAATAGTTTGGTCAGGATCGCCCACCAAAAATAGGTTCTGATTTTTGCCAGCAAGTAATTCTACTAAGCAATATTGTTTTTCCGAACCATCTTGAGCCTCATCTACCAAGATATAGTGCAATTTTTCCTGCCATTTTCTTAATACTTTTTCTTCGTTTTGCAAAATGAAAAGTGTAAAATTAATTAGATCTTGAAAATCAAGTGCAAAGTTCTTGATTTGCTTCTTTAAGTAAGAAAGAAATATCTTTTGCTGAATCATTTGCTCGTCTGAAAAATTATCAGACTGAATAATTGAGGGGGGTAAGTCTTGCCAATTTGTTTTTAAGGGAATGACAAATTGTTCTATGTAAGGAATTTTTTCCTTCTCGTCGTGAATGAATTTGATTATGGACTTAAATGTAAACTCTCGAGAATCAATTTTAAGTTCTTCATATACCTCTCTTAAGATTTCATTTTGGTCCTCAGTATCAAGGATATTGAAGTTTGAAGGATAGTTTAATTTATTAATCTCTAGTCGGAGAAAATGGAAACAGAAACTATGGTAGGTGCATATCAAGAATATCTCCTTATCACATAGATTTTTAATTCTATTTTTCATCTCTCGGGCAGCCTTGTTCGTAAATGTAGTACATAAGATATGAGAAGGGTCGATTCCTAAAACATCAACCAAATAGGCCAGACGTACTATCAAAGTTTGTGTCTTTCCTGAACCCGGACCAGCTATTACTCGTACATATCCTTCGGTAGTTTGAACAGCTTTTAACTGAGAAGGATTTAGATTTTTTAGTTCATTATGTAATAAAAGTTTCATCGCCAATTAAAAAATTTTTATTTCAAACTCCAACGCAAACTCTTTAGTAGACTATAAAGAGTAGACGCTGAAGTGAAAGTGGGAGTAAAATTGACTTATACAACAAAAACATACATAGGCAGGTAAAAGATAGTGAAGAGATACTCGAATACGAGAGTTAAATTGACTTATGCAAAATGAGCAAAACTAATCCTTGTTAGCTTCTATAGCAGCAGCTTTTGCAGCTTTTCGTTGCGCCTCAATTTCAGCTATTTCTTTCCTTTTCAGTTCAGCCTCTTCTAGTGAAAGATTACCAAAATGATATATCAAATTTTTGCGATCGTATTCACTATAGTCATAAACTTTAGTCATAGTAAGGCACTCTGTAGGACAAACAATTGTACACAGCCCGCAATAACAACACTTTGCCATGTCAATATCGAAGGAGGGAAGGTAAAACCTTTTCTTCGTACCGTCGCTAGTAAAACCAATCACATCGGGTGCTTTGATCTTTTCAATAGTAATACAATCCACTGGGCAAATTCTTGCACATTGGTCGCAGCCAATACAGTCTTCCGTTTCCATATACAGGCGATATCTTCCAACGTCTGGTACGGGTATTTTTTCTTCGGGATAACAAATAGTTACCCCCATTGCTTGTTGTTGAAAATAAGAAGCTTGATTAATTCCCTCGGGTACCCTCCGCCTTAAACTTTTGCGTAACTGCCTGTATGTCAAGAGAAGACCTTTTAACAAAGCTTTAGAAGTTTGATAAATAGCCTTTATATACGTTACCATAGCCAGATTGCTTTTTGTTTGACTATACACAGTTTTACTTTTATAATGAGAGTAGATTTTTATTGGATATATTGCCAAGTATTTTATTTACCAATAAAATTAGTTAATTTTGAAATTAGAAAGTGCATAGAGTGTAATTAAACGAACTTAGTTGCTTTAGATTTACGTATCTACTGTCCTTTTGTTTGATTATCAGGAATATTAACCTTTTTGGAATATCTTATGTTCAATATAGGAGATATGTTTGGCAAATTGCAAGAAATGCAAGACCAAGTACAAAAGGCAAAAAATAGCCTAAACGATGTAATTATTGAAACAGATGTGGGTGGAGGAATGGTCAAAATTAAAGTAAACGCAAATAAAAGGGTTTTAAGATTGACTATTGATCCTGAAATCTATGATGATAAGGAGATGGTAGAAGACCTAGTTTGTGCAGCTGTAAATAAAGCAATGGAAATAGCAGAGGATAGGGCTCGCGAGGAA
Organism: Bacteroidia bacterium; assembly: GCA_025057395.1. Classification (GTDB taxonomy): domain Bacteria; phylum Bacteroidota; class Bacteroidia; order J057; family JANWXU01; genus JANWXU01. Next base: position 7,003 of record JANWXU010000135.1, read on the forward strand.
ATGAGTAAAATTACGGCTGAGTATATGCCTAATATTCCAGGCTTAGATCTTAAACAATTCGGTCTATAATTAGTTTGTCGGCGGGGGTAACTATAGTAATCGTTAATTGGAATGGCGAAAAGTACTTAAGGGAATTCCTGCCCCCTATAATGGATACTAACTATAAGCCGTTTTACGTTCTACTTATTGATAACAATTCAAGTGATAATAGTATTGCCTTTGTAGAATCTAATTATCCCCAAATTAAGATTCTTAAAAACACTACCAATGTAGGTTTTGCAGCGGGTAATAATCTTGCTATACCGCATATCACAACACCATATGTAGTTCTACTTAACACAGACGTATTTGTTTCCCCCAATTGGCTAGGGGAGCTAGTAGCAGTAGCAGAAGCCAACCCCCTAGCTGCCGTTATCCAGCCTAAAATTCTGGCTTATCATCAGCCTACTTATTTTGAGTATGCGGGAGCTAGTGGGGGATGGATAGACAAATGGGGGTATCCTTTTTGCCGCGGTCGTATTTTTGATACTTTGGAAGAAGATAAAGGACAGTATGATAAGCCAGATTCTATATTTTGGGCATCAGGCGCCTGCATGCTTATTCGAACCGAAGTAATTCATAAAATAGGTCTATTCGAACCTTATTTTTTTGCTCATTGGGAAGAAATAGATTTCTGTTGGCGTGCACAAAATTACGGATATAAAATCATGGTAGCCCCTCAAAGTATAGTTTGGCACATAGGGGGAGGTACGCTTGCAAAAACCAATCCTCGCAAAATCTTTCTCAATTTCCGCAATAGCCTACTTTGCCTACTAAAAAACCTACCGACCCAAGAACTTTTTGTAAAAATAGCCATGCGCCTTATACTTGATTATATAGTAGCACTAAAAAATTTATGCAGTGGTAGAACTCAAGAAACTAGAAGTATTTTATACGCGCATTATGCTTTTCTAAAGTGCCTCCCTCTCTTCTGGAAAAAAAGAAAACACCTACCTCAAAAAAGACTGAAAACTCTTGCAGGTGTGTATCATGGTTCAATAGTGTGGCAATACTTTATAAAAAGGAAAACTAAATTTTACCAGTTAAAAACAGATTACAAAGCTTGAGGTAGCTTTTATGAAATTAGTCCTTTTTAAGTATAGTAGCGTTTGTGTTAGGCTGCTACTATGTTTTTTATTGCCTCTATTAGAAAAAAGTTATTACTTGGCGCAAGCCCAAACTGTAGTAGCTTCGCTACATCTAAGTAGAAAAGAGCCTAAACCTTTATGGTTTGAATATGTTCGAGCCGACGATGGTTTGGTAACCCTAAGTTACATGAAACGTAACTCTAGCCGTCAAATTGGAATATTTAAATACAATGAAAACTTCAAAAGAAGTTGGGAAAAATTAGTTTTTGAGCAAAACGGAAGGCAAAATATAGAGTTCTTGGCAGTTTTGGGTGAAAAAATATATGTTTTTGTTTCCGAGCTCGCTCAGAAAGAACATTATAAAGAGCTTTACTATTACACTTATTCTCTCGAAGGAAAAGTTTTAGCCAGCAAAGTTACTCTAAAGAAAATACCCCTCCTTAACGGAGAAGAAAAGGCTCCTATTTTCTTTACTTATTCCCTCAATAAAAAACTTTTGCTTTGCCACTACCGTCCTCCCTCTGAGAAAAGGGCTAATTCATTAGAATATTTTATTTTCTCGGCCGATACTCCTACTATAAAAAGCGGTAAGATTCCTTTCCGCTTTAAGGACGATGAAGCAACTATTAAGTCCATCAAGCTAGGAAACAAAGGAAATATTTTCTTGCTCTTCAAAAGAAAAGATAAGGGAAAACCTGAAAATGAATTTCGCTACTACGTAAGTCGATTTTATACTTCTTCTGATTCTCTTATCGACATTCCCCTACAAACCGAAGATAAGTATATTACTGATATTTCCTTTAAACCCGATAAAGAGGAAAATTTATACGTATGTGGATTTTATTCTCACAAAAGTACTACTCAAGTAATAGGCGTGTTTTATAATAAAATAACCCTAGATTCTATAGTAAAATTTAATTTTCAAAGACTAGATGAAAAGTTTTTAGAAAAGTATCTTACTCCCAGGCAAATTCAAAAAGGTAAAGAATTATCTGACTTTTACTTAGATGATATTATCCTCCGATCAGACGGAGGAGTATTGCTGCTAGGCGAACAATATTATATTACTCCTATCACTTATCAACGTACTCTCCAGGGTGTTTGGTATACTCGGGACCTTCATCATTATGACGATATTATGATAATTTCATTATCCCCTAATGGAGAAATAGAGTGGAGTAATATTATTACCAAGAGCCAGTCTTCAGAATATCATACAGAACTTTCTTACTTGTGTGTAGTAGGGGGGGAAAATATTAATATTTTTTATAAAACTCGCCTGAAGGGAACAGGTACAAATGTATACTATCACCAAATTGATTATTCAGGCAATATAAGTCCTCCTAAAATGCTTTTTGAAAATTTTAGTAATAACGATATTTTTTATCGTGATTTTTCCGAACAAATTAGCAATAATGAAGCAATTATTGCTTACTATCAATCCAAGGGAAAGATTTTTTCATTACTCAAAATAGAATTTTAATCAACGAACCCTAAGATTTTAGCATTTCAAAATAATCAAAATAAAAGGCACCTAATTAAAACTTCTTATTTTTCCTCGTGTGCTCCTCTTTATTAATGATTTATTAATGAAGGTACTCATTGCATTGGTAACAAACACTAAAGCTAATTGTCTTTTATAAAGAAAATACTATTGTTTCTACTAGCGCTAACTAACTCTTCTAAAAGTACTCTAAAAGTA
>JANWXU010000136.1 GCA_025057395.1 Bacteroidia bacterium
AGGCCAACCCTTTGGGGTTTTTTTTCTAGTAATAGGTTTTTTTTCTAGTAAGAACACCATTTCTAAGTAAAAGAAAAAGTATAATTCATACCTAGAATTTCAGCGTGGCAAGTACATCAAGGTTTTTTTCAAAACACGCACGTTTTATATATATTTATCTATACTCTATTTATATTTAAGTTTATTTTATTTTTAGATCCAGAAGTAGATATCAGCCATGTAGGCGATGCAGTATGGCGTTTTTGTAATAATGCCGATGTAAAGAGAGATAGCATAATTGCAGAAGTGGTGGATGAGACTAGGTATTCTCAAATATTTATCGACGGTACGCGCAAAACTAAGGCTTTGGATGGATTTGAACGCGATTGGCCTAATATTTTAGTTTCTACTGATGAAATAATTGAAAAGGTTGATAGAATATGGCCAGAATTGGGTCTTGGTCCTCTCATTCCTTCTCCCTCCCTGCGATACAAAAAGCAAGTACATGGCAAAGGAGCAGTAGCGGTTTAATTGGTGGTATATTCAAAAAAATAAGGGGCAAGCTTAAATTTTTTGATGCTTGCCTTTTTTGTCGATAAAGATTGATTGTAGTAAATTTCTATAAGCTTGAAAATCAACTATTTTAAGAATATTTATTTTCTTTGATAGAAAAATAAAAAATATTCTTTTAGATGTGGATATATTTACATATAATTATAATCAAAAATGATAAAAATGCAGATAGTTTAGAAAGAAACTTTTAGAAAAAGGGGATATGGAATATTATCAGCAGGATGGAGTACCTATCATTGAGATAGGGGTAAAAGGCACAAAAAATTTTGATTACCTTACGGAATGGGCAAGTAGATATGCAAAAGGGGTAGTTTTTTCTTATGAGCTTATTAGCGAGGAGGCTTCCTTTAACCCTTTGCATATTCATACTTACAATATAATTCTTCTAGACGCGCAACTACCCCCTACCTATGTGATAGCTTTTCTTAAAAAATTGGAGTTTGGGGCTTCGCAAACTCCCGTATTTATGCTTTGCACAGCACAAACCGAAGCACAAGCAATACAATATCTGGAGTTAGGAATCACGGATTATTTTTTTGAAGATCGTCTCGATAAGCTAAGCTGGTATATTCAAAAAATAAGAAAAAATCTTACTTCTAAATCTTCTAAGGTTGTTTCTGCTTCTAATAGCTATGCCTTTAACAATCTTAATAATAGTGATAATAATACTAACAATGTTTCGGGTTTATCGATAAATAAAATTCAATTTCTTGCTCATCCTACCACTTCTTCTGATTTCCCTAAAAAACTGATAGATGGGGAATACAAACTAGAGGCGCAAAGTTATTATTACCTGTTTCGAGAGATTTTTAATATTTCGCCAAGGGCTTTGTGTTTGTTGGCGATAGACGGAATTATTTTGGAGGTAAATAAAACAGCTCTTAAAATTGGCAATATAGAGCCAGTTCAAGCTATAGGCAAGCATTTTTGGGAAGCTGTTTGGTTTGAGGGGAATATGATAGTTGCTCAGTCGGTTCGTGAGGCAATTACAGAGGTAAGGAAAAGCGGAAAAAAGTTTAGGGGCGTATTTGAATTAGTGGCCATAGGAAAGAATAGAGTATATACTATTGATTTATCTATTACCCCTTTAAAAAATGATGCCCAAGAAATAAGTTTTTTATTAGTAGAGGGCACTAATATTACAAAGCTTCGCACGCTAGAAAAACAACTAGAGAAAATACGGATTCGTTTGGAGTGTTATATTCAGGCCTCGAATGACGGGTATTTTGAAATAGAATTTCCTGCCCAAACTTGTTATTTTTCCTCTCGTTTCCGAGAACTGTTTGAATATGAGGAGGGGGAACTAGAGAATTCTTTAGCAGCTTTGGAAAAGATAATTTATGAGGAAGACTTAACTCTTTGGAGGCAGAATCTTGGTCAATTGCAAAAAAGAGAAGTAGAGCGTTTTGCTATGGTAGTTCGATTTTGGCATAAGAAAAAAAAACTTGCTTATGTTTTTTGTAAGGCTGTTGCCATATACGACAAACAAAGTAGTTGTAGAAAAATTGTGGGAGTTGTTACGGACGTCACTTCTTTATTAGAAGTCCAAAATGCACTTAAGCAAAGTCAAGAAAAGATAGCTACTATTCTAAGTGCTATTCCGGATACTGTTTTGCAGTTTGATAAAGAAGGTACTTTTAAGGAATATACAGCAACTCATCCTATTTTCTTGAAAGAGTTGAAAAGAGAACATATAGGTAAGCGGCTAGAGTCAATTTTCCCGCCAGTGTATTGGATTGCACTTAGAAAGAATATGCAATGTGCCCGAAAGCACGGAGTGCTTACTACTATGGAAGTTACTTTTTTATACAATGATACATTAGTGATTTTTGAAAATCGCATTATTTATAATGATAATATTGGCTATCTTTTTATTTTAAGGGATATTACAGAAAGAAAAAATGCAGAGAAAGCTCTGCTTCAGAGCCAGGAACGCCTAAAGCTAGCTACGGATGCAGCTGAGCTAGGAATTTGGGACTGGGACTTGATTACTAATAAAATTCACTTAAACGAACAGTGGTTGTTTAAATTAGGGTATACCGACCAACAAAATATTATCACGGCTCTCGAATTATGGGAGCAATTGGTTTATGAAAAAGATCGTGCTAAGGTAAAGCTTTCAATTGAAAACCATTTATCAGCGAGAAAAGAAAATCATAAATTAAGTTATCGAATGCTTACTCAGAAGGGTGAGGTAGTATGGGTATACGTAAATGGAAAAATAATAGAAAAAGATACTGAAGGTCGTCCTATGCGGATGATAGGTATTATACGTAACATCCATTTTCAAAAATTAGCTGAGATAGAGCTTAGAAGAAGTAAACTTCGCCTGGCTTTAGCACTCAAGGCTAGTGAAATAACTTTTTGTGAGTGGGACTTAGGTACAGGCAAAATTTTTTATGAAAAAGGGGGGTTCGAAGAATTTTTAGGTATAGATACTAGTGCTTTAGGAAATACTTATCAAAGTTTAATAGACCTTTTTCGAGAGGAAGACCAAAAAAAATTAATTGTAGCGCTGGAAAATTATCTTCGAAATAAAACTCATTTTGAAAGTTTAGAACTTCAAATTCAAAAAAAAGACACAGGTTTTTTATCTGTAAGTATTTCTGCTCTTATAACAGAATATAGTGAAAATGGAGATGCTGCTAAATTGATGATAACTTTGCGTAATATTCAAAAACAAAAAGAACTTGAATCTCAGGTACAAGCTTATGAGCAAAAATTATTAGCTTCTGTTATCTTAGAACAAGATAGGGAGGGAGCTCGTATTGCGGAATTATTACATGAAAGTGTTGCTCAGCATTTATATGCTGCGTGGCTTAATATTGAAAAAATGCATAGTCGGTTACAAGCCTGTAGTGTTTTAGACCAAGAAGATTCCCTAAATTACCAGGAGCTGCGTAATAACTTGCAAACTGCCATTCAACAAGTGCGTAACATTACTTATGGTTTGCGTCCGCTAGCGCTAGAAGATTTTGAAATTAAGGTCTCTTTGGAAAAATTAATATCTGAAATTTCAAGTCAATATGGTATAGAAATTGACTTTTCGTGGGCTATTCCTTCGCAAGTGAGGTTTAGATCTTTTGTACAAGTCAGTCTTTATCGTATTGTACAGGATGTATTGCAGGACTTTGTAAATTATTTGCCATCTACTTTTCTATTTTTATTTGTAGGTATACGTGCACAAAAACTACTAGTTTCTTTCGAAACTGACTTTTCAGAGGGTAGGTCTAAGTTTTTGGGTTGCTATAAGCAGGGGCAAAGCCACGTAGAAGCAAGGGTAAAATTATTGAAAGGGAATATTCACGTTCATTCAAATTCTCACTTAGGCAATATTTTATCTTTAGAGCTACCTCTTCACCCTTCTATGTTTGAAGAGCCCTCGGGCTTGCCTTTTTCATTGTATAGCAAGGTAGACTAATTTTCTGGTTCATCAGGCGGAAGTATTTCTGCGCTAGTTTGTAATACGCGTTGCGCAATAGCCTTGCCTGTGGGCGTAGCCGCTAAGCCTCCTAGAGCAGTTTCCTTGTATTTTCTTTCCATAGACTCTCCTACTTCTCCCATTACGTCTACTACTTCGTCTACGGGTATAATGGGGTCATAGTCTGCAATAGCCATTTGGGCTGCTGTGTAGGCAATAGCTGCTGCAGAAGCGTTCCTTTTAACACATGGCACTTCTACCAAACCTGCAATAGGGTCACATATTAAACCGAGCATATTCATAATTGTAATAGCTACAGCATTGAAACTTTGTTGCCAGCTTCCTCCTAGGCAGTAAACAATGGCTGCAGCTCCCATAGCAGCAGCGGTTCCCGTTTCTGCTTGACATCCTCCTACAGCCCCCGCAATAGACGCTCTTCTTTCAATAATTAGTGCTACCCCTGCTGCTACCAGCATTGCCTCATATATTTTTTGATTAGGTAATTGGTGAATATCCTGGAGGTGAAATAAAATACCCGGTAAAATACCCGAAGCGCCTGCTGTAGGAGCCGCTACAATTTTACCCATGCAAGAATTTACTTCTTTAGCAGCTAGAGTTCGGTAGATAAGCTTTCGAAAGTCTTCATTCAAAACATTAATCTTGCAATCTCTCACGCGTTTAGCTCCGTTATTAATCATTCCGCTAAAAGATCGCATATCTTTCGTTAAGCCTGTTTCTATGGCCTGGCACATTACTGAGTAGGCTTGCTCTATGCCATTCCAAATTTCAGCTTCTGTGCGGCCTTTTTGTTCTATTTCATATTCTAGTACTGGCTGCCATAATGGGGTTGATTGCGTTTGGCAAAAATTTCCCCATTCCTGAAAGCTATCAAACAAAATGCTCATATTCTTCTTCTTCAACTTTATATTAAAGTTAAGCTAAGCTAGGCATAGTACCAAATAAAATTTTGCTTTGCTAAAAAAGGTGCCCTGAGGAGGATCTCAGGGCACTATAGGAATCAAGCCCCATAAAGGCTATGTTATTATAAGCTATGTTGTCATTATACTTTCAGGAGTCCAATTTCAATAAGTCTTTGCCTTAGGTATTCTCCGGCGGTAATATCTTCGTACTGTTTGGGGTTGTCTTCTGTAATACAAGAGGGAAGGCAACTAAGGTCCATATCGCTTTTAGGATGCAGGAAGAAGGGGATGGAGTAGCGAGCAGTATGTGCCAATTCTGCAGGAGGGTTCACCACGCGGTGAGTAGTGGAGCGCAATTTATTGTTAGTGAGGCGCTGCAGCATATCACCTACGTTCACTACTATAGTGCCAGGAATAGCTGTAATATCTATCCACTGTCCGTCCCGAGTAAGTACCTGCAAGCCGGCAGCACTAGCACCAATCAAAAGGGTAATTAAGTTAATATCCTCATGCGCCGCTGAGCGAACCGCTCCAGGTTCGATCTCTATATCCTTAAGCGGGAAATAATGAATGGCTCGCAAAATGCTATTGCCATGATGTACTTTATCTTCAAAATAATCTTCAGGCAAATCGAGGTAGAGAGCGATTGCCCTAAGCATTTGACGTCCAATAGCTTCGAGTTTCCTGTAACATTGGATAGCTAGGGGCTTAAACTCCGGTACTTCTTCGGGCCAAACATTAGCAGGATACCCGTATACTTCTGGATTTTCTAGCTCTTGTCCAATTTGGTAAAATTCTTTTAAGTCTGCTACTGTTTGGTCTTTGGCATGTTCTTTAAGTTTGCCGGTATATCCTCTTTGACCCGCTAAATCTTCACGCTCATATTTTTTCTTAGTAGCGTCTGGTAAATCAAAAAATTTTTTTACAGCTGCATAAAGCTCTGCGATAAATGCATCTTCAAGCTCGTGGTTTTGGATGGCTACAAATCCAATTTTTTCATAAGCTTGACCTAAATCTTGGACAAATTTTTGCCTACTTTCAGTAGTTCCTTTTGTAAAGTCTTTGAGATTTAATGTTGGGATCATAACTATTTTTATTAAGTTTTAAAAAAGACTACTAAATTTTAGAACTTTCCAAGTTTTTTATTTTTTTTAGAAAAGCATTGTAGTTTCTTTGGTGCTCGGCTCTTAGTTTTTCTAAGAGTTGCCACTGGAGCTGATAGAAATTCCACATTCGCTTTATTTCGACTAATTCCTGCCGTTGTTTTTTTTGCTGTTGAAGCCATTGCCGGTTCTGCTCCAGTTGCTGAGAATATTTGTAAAGCAACTCACTTTGGATAGCTTGGAGGTTTTGTATTTCCATGCTAAGCTGTTGTAAATGTTGAAGTCGCGTAGAGTCTGCATTATTTAGGTACAAAGAAGTAATTTGGGAGGGTAACCTTTTTGTTTGTTGAATTAATTGCTCTTGAGCTAAACGTAGTTCTATAAGTTGTGCCCCATAGTTTTGTAAAGTTTTTTCTACTTCTTGGAAAAATAGCTCCCTTTCTTCATTTTCTTGGCAAGCAACCAGCAAGTATCCTATCCATAAGCAGAAAATAAAAAGATAACGTAAACTTAATATCATCACTTCAAAATTAAGGAATTAGATTTTAAAAGTATTTGTATATTTAAGCGAAAATGTTGTAGTACACTCAAAATAGTTTTGAAAATATTGAATTGAAACGGTGCTCCATTTCGTAAAAGAGACGGCTATTGCATTAAGAGCAGCGCCCTCACATAGTGCAGAAATGGTGAGCCAGCTACTTTTTGGTCAGCGCTTAAAAGTGTTATCTCAAGATGCTACTCAGGGCTGGTGCCAGGTTCAAAATCAAGTGGATGGCTATGTGGGATGGGTTCGTACTAAAAGTCTCGCTATTGCTTCGGAGCCAACAAATTACTGTTACTATTTTCAGCCCCTTTTTGAGTATATTATTATTGAGCAAGAGGGTGAAAAACAGAAAATGCCCATGGTTCGTGGAGCAGAAATCCATCTTGCGCACCCCCCTACCTCTAGTGAGGTTGTATTATCTATTGAAGAGGGGCTAAATTATCATTTTCCTGTTCACTTTTTATCCCCCGCTTTTAGCTATACTACCGAATTATTTTGCTCTTTAGCCTATGATTACCTCAATGCACCCTACCTATGGGGCGGAAAAACAATATTAGGTATAGATTGCTCAGGACTAATACAAGTTGTACTAACCTTGCTAGGCGTTCATTTGCCCCGAGATGCATGGCATCAGGAGCAAGTTCTAACTAACGTTTCTTTATTAGATTACCAAAGGGGGGATATTGCCTTTTTTAGTTCAGAGAATGGAACAATCGGGCATGTAGGATTACTTATTTCTCCAACCCGTATCCTGCATGCTGCAGGAAGGGTTCGTATTGATTATTTCAACATAAAAGGTATCTGGGACTCAAAAGGTGAAAAAACACATACTCTACATTCTATAAAGCGTTTGCCTCTATATGTACAATCTTAGCTAAATTGAAATGTAGGAAATCGTCTAAAAATTATAAAAGACCATGTCTCATTCGATAATGTCACATCGAGTTCTTGTTTTGAACCAAGATTACCAGGCGCTTAGTATTTGTAATATAGAACGCGCCTTCCTCTTAATTTTTTTGAAAAAAGCTGAACTCGTAGTAGAGGATGAAACTCGAGAATTAAGAACGGTAAATAAAAGCTTCAAATTTCCTTGTGTTATTCGCCTGTATCGCTACGTGAGAATGCCTTACCAAAAAGTTACTCTTACGCGTCTCAATATTTTTCGGCGAGATGGTAATCAGTGTGTTTATTGTGGCGCTAAAACTAATCTTACTATAGACCATGTAATTCCTAAGTCTCAGGGTGGCAGAGATACTTGGGAAAATTTAGTTACTGCTTGTCAGGAGTGTAATTCCCGTAAGGGAGATCGTACGCCAGAAGAAAGCGGAATGCAACTCTTAAGAAAGCCCTTTCGCCCTAGCTACATAATGTTTTTGAGCAAGTATAATTCCCCCTACACACCCGAAGCCTGGCTTCCTTATTTAATGAATGTATGAGATGGTAGTTATTGTAAACTTTTTGTGGCTGCTAGGTAGTATTAAATAAACCTCTAATAACAAAAAATTAATAAAACTCTAGAGGTATGATAAAAGAAATTTCTTATTTACGCAAGAATGATAAAAACAGGCCTTTCAATTTTATAATTCAGAAGCTTATCTTTGTGCTTTATTTTTCCAGATGTCTGCGCCACAAAGAATTTACTTAGAGGGATTCACTTTTGAAAAATTAATTGAATATTCTGCTATCCAAAAACAAATTGCTTCAATTGCTCATATTTTGAACGATCAATACCCTCACCAGGAGCCTATACTCATGCCTGTACTTACGGGTGCCTTTCGCTTTTTTGCTGAATTACTACCTCATATAAAATTTCCATATCTTGTAGATTTTATAAAAATTTCTTCCTACAAAGGTCAAGCCAAGGAGCAAGCGCTTAAGTGGGAGTTACTTCCTTCTTTAGAAATCAAAAATAAATGTGTTATACTTATTGAAGATATTATTGATACAGGGAAAACGTTGGAGTTTTTATTGCAAGAATATATTCTTGCCAAAGGCCCAAAGTCAGTAAAAGTAGTAACTCTCTTACATAAGCCCCACAATAACCAATCTTCTATAAAGCCTGATATTGTAGGCTTTACTATTCCCCCCGAATTTGTGGTAGGTTTTGGACTAGACTTAAACCAAAAAGGCAGAAGCTTAAATGACCTTTATATATGTCGTTCATAATCATAAATAAATCTTACCCCTAGTATAAATTGCCAGCTTGATGGCTTTTTAACTATTTAGTCCGTATTTGCTACTATTGAGCTTGATTTTTGCCGCTATTTTGTTTTAATTATATAGATATTAATTTATTTTTTATACCTTCACTGCCTCTTTGTTAATTTATTGCTTTAGGGCTATGTTTTTTCGTTACCTGATTGTAAGCTTGCTTTCTATTGTGTTTACTTATTATAGCTTTTGTCAATCTCAGCAAGTGCTTAACGCCCCCTTGTTGTCGTTTGATAATGCTCGAACTGACACGACTATTAGCTTAGAAGCAGGGGAGGTTTCTAGGTATTTAACTTCTTCCTGCATAACCGATAACTTTGCAAAGCAAGCAAAGTGGTTTCGCCTAGTAATTGAAAAGCCAGGAGATGTTTTTATTGGAGTAACCGGAACTTCTGCTACCCTAACTTTATACAAAGAATTGCCTACTCCCATTGCTCCTATCTGGGGATGTACTACTTTGCTCCCTGTACCAAGGCAACAAAGTACAATGTGGAAAAGATATGCTTGGCAACAAACTGAGATGATTCCTGGGCAAATTTACTTTTTACAGGTTGTGGAGAGGGATTCTTTAGTGCAAAGTAGTACTTTACAGATTAAATATGTACCGGATAATTTTACAAGGAGACGTTCAAAGTTTTCTTCGTTAATTCAGCCATTAAGTGGACCTAACCATACTTGTGATAAAGCTATCTGTATTGTACGGGGCATAGGCTATACTAATCGAGACCGCCCGTATTGCTACCCTTGTACGGGTATTTGGGCGCCGCCCGAGGTTACTTGTAGTGGTGCCTCTTCTTGGGGGTTAATGGATAACCCGGTCTTCTTTAAATTTGAAGTGCTTCCAACTACTCCGCAACCCGTTACTGTTAGTCTTTTTGTAGATTTTTGCCAAGGTGGTTCCAGTACACTACAAATGGGTATTTGGTCGGCGGAGCGCTGCCCAGGAGGCGGAAG
>JANWXU010000137.1 GCA_025057395.1 Bacteroidia bacterium
CTAATGTATCTTGACAGGAAACATGCAGTGTATCTGAAAAGTGATCGTATTTTATGAGTAAGTCTAGCGAATAAATTCCTTTTTTGCAGTAAATCTTAAGCAAAGTATTATTGTCTTTTTTATAAAATTGATTGAAGGCAATTTTGAATCCGGCGCCAAGATCTGTGGTTCGAATAGTTACTCCCGAGAGACCCAGGGGTAATATAGGGTCTCGAAATACATTGCGAGCGTATTCCCATTTTCCCCTAGCATAAGTAAAATAGTCATAGCCCGGATGAGTTCCTGCTGCTGCATAAGGAAATATAAATCCTCTTCCGCCTGCGCCAAAGATAGTTTGCAGGGTATTACGAATATGCCCCGTAACTATATCCGCTTGAATGTGAGAATCACCAATATGTACAACTTTTACTTTTTTGTGCCCAGCTCTACCCAGTGCTTCGAAAAAGCGTAGCAGAGTGGTTGGTTGGGGCAAAATAAAATAGTTGGAGTTATAGTCAACAAAATCATATTTGTTGTTGTATATGATTTGCTTGGCTATGTAGTCAGGGTGGCGGAGTGAGTCATGAGCCTGCAAAAAAAAAGGAATGACGGCACAAAGTAGAAATTCCCAAGTAATAGCAATAGTTAGTATCGAATGCATTACCCCCAAATTTTTGGTCAAGAAATTGAGCTAAAAGTAATATAGCTCGCTACAAAGTTACTAAACTTAATCGGAAGCTACGGAGTTTGTAACTAAAAACTACGTTTATCTTAAGGGGTAGGTTCAATGGTAAAAGTTTAATTGGCGGAGAAGAGAAAAGGGAGGAATGAAATGTTTTATTGCTGATGTGCCAAGCCTTGCAGAACTTGCAGAGAGAGAGGGATTCGAACCCTCGAAACATTCATCATGTTTACACGCTCTCCAGGCGTGCCCATTCGACCACTCTGGCATCTCTCTGAGAATGCAAATAAATTACTGCAAATATAAATATTTTAATTATTTAAAACAATAAAATTTTGAAAATATCTTTTAGCTTCTGTACTAGCAACCAGAATATATTTTCCACTAGGAAGATTATTTAGTTCAAAGTGTAAAAGATTTTGGGAATAAGCATAAACCCAATCATAAAATAAAATAGCCCATTCTTTAAAATGATTATCTAATACTTTAATTTTGATAAACTGAGAATAAGCGGTAGAAAAACGCAGGCTAAAATGTTGGTTGGCTTTCCCTTCTAATGGAAAAAGTTCCATTTGAAATTCTATGGGTGGTTCGGAAGCTTCAATTTCGACAATTTTAGAGTAGATAGTTTTTTCTTCACTAGCTAGATTAGTAATTCGATAGTAATAAGTTTTTCCCGAATCGGTGTGGACGTCATAGTAGACGTATTGGGTGGGTTTGGCAGGGCTACCTAAAGCTTCTAGCGTATCAATAGTTTGAAAATCTACTTGATTAGTACTTTTTTGTATTAAAAATGCGGGTACATCTTCTTCGAATTCTGTTATCCATTTTAGGATTACGGTTTTTTTGCTATATCGAACATTTACTTCACGAAAAGCAGTAGCAGGGTATAGATTAATTTTAGACAGAGCTGGTATTACGCGCCACTGTCCTTTATATTTTTCAAAGCCTACTGCCGGATCTTCACCTATTGGAAAGTACCCCCATAGAGGATTGTGTTCAGCAGGTAATTGATAAGGCAGAGCAGCACCATTGTGTAGTATCAAGACTCCACTATCAGGCAGTATAGGAGTGGCAGCTAATTGACTATGGTAAAATGCATCGATAATTTTACCTTGAGAATTTTGTAGCACACAGTAATTGCCCTCTATTTTTTTATTATATAAGCGAATACTAAAATCGGGCTGTTCAATTAATTCAAAATCTACATTATGAGGCTTACCTTTTTTTTTTCCAATTTTTAGCCTTTGATAGGGTAATAGCTTTATGTTGGCGGGGAAACGTAGGGCATAGTCTCGAGTAATCAGTAGAAATCCTTCTAAAGAAACAGGTGTTTTGGAAGGATTGAAAAGTTCCACTAGGTGATTATTATCTGTTAAATAATTCCCAGGAATGAATTTGGATATTTCTATAACTTGAGGATTCCCATTCATAGGTAGCATCCAACTTAGGCAACTTAGAATAAGGAAGTCTTTTTTTAGCATTCTTAAGAATTTAAGGATTATCTGTTGGAGTAAAATTTTTATGTTATGAAAAAACAAGAATATGGTGTCTTTTTTTGCCAATTTGCAGCATAATGAATTGCTGATGTAGCAGGTGGGAATTATTTAGTTGCAATTGTAAATCATTAACTTTTTGTTTATTAACTAAAATGCCACCTGCTTGTAGTAGCCTTCGTGCTTCTGATTTAGAGCCTGCTGCGTAAGCTAGGGCATCCACAATAGGTAAACCCTTTTGGAGTTGCTCCATAGGTAATGAGGTTTGAGGAAGACCTTCTATTAAATCGTGTATCTCCTGCGAAGTTAAATTTTGTAAAGTTTCTGCAGTGGCATTACCAAATAGAATATTACTAATCTCTAGAACTTTTTGAAGTGCTTGTTTCCCATGGATACGAACTGTAAGTTCTTCTGCTAGAGCTTTTTGGGCAATTCGTTGAGAAGAATCTTGTTGTTGAGCATCTAAAATTTCTCGAATTTCGTTTTGGCTTTTTAAGCTAAATATTGCCAAAAACTTTAAAACATCTTCATCGGAAAGATTAAACCAATATTGATAAAACTTATACGGGCTTGTCATTTGAGAATTGAGCCATATATTTCCACTTTGGGACTTTCCAAATTTAGTACCGTCCGCCTTGGTGAGTAATGGGGCTGTAAGTCCGTATACATTTTTGCCTGTTTTTTTACGGATGAGTTCTATGCCTGCAGTGATATTTCCCCACTGATCTCCGCCACCCATTTGTAGATTGCATCCCAAGTTTTGATGTAGATAGTAATAATCATATGCTTGAATGAGTTGGTAACTAAATTCAGTAAAGGATATTCCCGCTTCTAGCCTTTTTTGCACTGATTCTTTTGCAATCATGTAGTTAATGGTCAAGTATTTACCAGTATCCCTTAGAAAGTCGAGCAAGGTAATTGGCTTGAGCCATTCCAGATTGTTAACCATTTGAGCGCAATAAGGACCTGGTGAAAAGTCCAAAAAGTTAGTCAATTGTTGTTTTAAATTTTCGGCATTTTGGGCCACTGTATCCCAATCTAGTAATACCCTTTCCTCTGATCTTCCGGAAGGGTCACCAATCATACCTGTAGCTCCGCCGATGAGTACAATCGGAATGTTGCCTGTTCGCTGTAGGTGAACTAAAAGCATGATAGCTACTAAGTTGCCAATATGGAGTGAGGGAGCTGTAGGATCGAAGCCAATATAGCCCCTTATCGGCTCTGAGGAAGAATGGTTGGCAATCTCTGGAGTATAACAGTGTACCAGACCGCGCCAATTAATTTCATCAAAAAAACGGTTTGACATAAGTATTTTAACTAGTTCCTCTAAAAAGTTAAAAAGTGCCTTGTGAATAATATGATAGTCTAATACTAGAAAGCAAATTTTGTAAATTGCGATAAGTTTTTGGAATTTGTGATTAGTGCTTTTATATTGTTAGGATGTCGGTATATTTTATTTAACTAATGAATTTTTTTTTATGATATTTGCGTAAATTTAGCAAAATTCTTTGCTTTAGGTAGTAGATATCTTGCAAGTCTTTTTTTCAATGATTTATCAATGCAATACGGAATAAATCATATGTGCTCTCAACTATTTTCACTAAATTGTATAATACCACACAGGGCAACTGGAGAACGTAAGTTTTGGTGGGGGCTTTTATTTTTTTGTTTTATTGCCTCTATGGTGTTTGCCCAAAAGGGTCCGGGTTATCAAAAGTATAATCAAGCGCGTCAAAAACAAAGAGAAAAAAAATATGAAGAAGCCATAAAGCTTTATGACGAGGCTATTAGTTTAGAGAAAACTCAATACAAGTATTACTTAGGTAAAGGCCTGTGTTTGAGTAAGTTGGATCCCCCAAAATTAGACGAGGCCATTCAGGCATACACGGAGTGTTTAAAAGTGAACCCCGGTTATTCGAAGGCTTATGTTTATATTGCTCAAATATATATCAAGAAAAATGATATAGATAAGGCAATTGAAAATTATAACTTGGCTTACGAAAAAGAGCAGGACCTGTCTCAAAAAATAGCTTACAAAATTCAGGCCATCAATCTGCTTTCTAAGTTGGAAAAACATGATCAAGCTATGAAGGAGCTGCAAACTCTAAAAAATATAGCTGGAGACGATCTACGAGTGATGGCTTTAGAAGGTAGTGTATATGGAGCTAATAATCAGTGGGAGCAGTCTTTGGACGCCTATCAAAAAGCAGTAAAAAAGGCTACCGCAGTGCCAATGACTCCTGCTGAAATTGCAAAATATAAAGTTGGTGAAGGGTTAGCCTATTATCGGTTAGGTAAAATGAAGGAATATGAGACTATTCTAGCCGAACTAAAAACAACTTCGCCTAAGCACTACCGCTTATTGCAAAAGCAAGCTAAAGGGGCAGGGGCTACAAAGCAAATTCGCCTAGCAATGGCTTACTTTAAGGCTGAAGAATACGACGAAGCCCTTAAATACATCAATCAAGCTATTGAGAAGAAGGAGAATTTAAATACAAGCTACTATATTGCAGGTATGATACTTTCCAAACAGGGTAAAACAACGCAGGCTGTAACCCAATTTACACAAGCTGCGCAGGAGGAGAAAGACCCTAAAAAATTGAGTAAAATTTATAATACTCTTATTCGTCTGCAATTTCAGGGTAATATGTATAATGAGGCAATTAATACAGCTAATAATATTCTATCTAAAAATCCTAACGACTACTCGGTTATATTTCTGAAGGGGCTGGCAGAGTATAAAGCAGGAAAATATGCAGAAGCTTTATCTTCTTATGATAAAGCTCTAGGCGCGCTAGGTGAAAAAGGAAGGGCAGATCTAAAAGCAAAGTATAATTTTTGTATTGGCTTAGCTGCTAAAAAAGCCGGCAGTAAGGATAAGGCTATAGCTGCTTTTAAGAATGCAAAAACAGCAGGAGCTTTCAAGGTAGCCGCAGATGAAGAGCTCAAAATGCTAACTTCAAAGTAGCAATTTAAAGCTTTTGGTTTATAGCCGGCTGTTACACTCAGAACTGCCGGCTTTTTATGTTTTAAATAGCCTATATTAAGTAGCCAGAAAATTGGAACTTTGGTTGAGGTAGAGAGCCAAAAAGATATTCACAGTTTATAAACAGGTTTTTAAAATAAAAGAATTTATTTTTGAGTATTTAAAAGCAAAAAGTATGGCAAAAAAAGGCTTAGATGCTACTTTTTTGCACTATGGAATTCGAAAAGAAGATATGCAAATTATTGATGCGCTTTGTACTAAACATGGCTTAGATGCTGAGTGGGTAAAAGAAGAGCTTTTAAGGGAATATCATGAAAAAAGAGTCCAAAGCGCTGAAATAGATGAGAGGGGGCTAGAAAAATTAATAGAAAAGGCATTACAAAAAATTAAATAATAAAAATGCTTATCAAACGGATTCGGGCACAGAACTTTAAAACTTACGTGGACTTGGATTTAGACCTTTCCGTAACGGAAGAAAGGCCGATTATCTTAGTAGGAGGAAAAAATGGTGGAGGTAAAACTACTCTCTTTGAAGCTATTTATTGCACCTTATATGGATTAAAAATTAGTAATGCTAAACAGTTCAATGAATATGTCAATGCAGGCTTGCAGCGACAGGAAAATGAAAAGATTACTTTAGAATTACATTTTTCAGGTAAGGTACTACGTGAAACTCATCATTATGTACTTACGCGAGTATATATGTTAAATACTATGGGGCAGCCAGTAGAAAGCGTAAAGCTTAATATGAATGGCAGTATTTTTCAATATGGTACGGCAACTCCCCCTACGCAAAGGGCAGAGCAAAAAAATCAGGTTAATAAAATTATAGAAGCTAATTTGCCTGAGCGGTTAAGTAAATATTTTTTATTTGATGCCATGGAGGCAGGCAATTTATTAAAAGAAGACCAGCTTAACCAAGTTATTAGAGAAAATATTGAAAATGTGATGGGCTTCAAAAAATTTTTACATTTTGCTACTGCCGCAGGAAATCTTTTTCAAGAATACACCGCTCAGCGCCTTAAGCAAGAGAGTGAAAAACAAGACTATTTACGATTAATTGAAAGAAAAAAGCAACTTCAAAAGGAATTGGCAGCTAAAG
The DNA here is from genome assembly GCA_025057395.1 of Bacteroidia bacterium. Taxonomy (GTDB): domain Bacteria; phylum Bacteroidota; class Bacteroidia; order J057; family JANWXU01; genus JANWXU01. Next base: position 6,246 of record JANWXU010000137.1, read on the forward strand.
AGCAAGAATACCAAAAAAATGTAGATTATTTACTGACTAATCAGGCGTTTTACCAGTCCTTAAAGGAAGGGTTTCAGGAACAGGCTGTATTGCAAAATAAATTACAACAATTGGAAAGTCAAGTTAAAACTTTACTTCAAAAAGAAAGTACTTATAAAAATCATCTTCAGCAGTTTATCGAAACGATAGAGTGGGAAGTAGGTATTCCGCACGTACTTCAGAGCATTCAATCTGAGATAGTACTTGCTCTTAAAGAAAAGAAAGAAAAAGAGCATCTTACACCAACTCAAGTAGAAAGTATTGTTATTGAAACATTAAATTATCTAAAAGCTCAAAATCTTCTAGGAGCAAAGGAGGTGGCTGTAGGTCCTTTGGTAGCGTATATTTTAGAGCAAGCTAGAAGTAAGAATGCACGAAGGTACTATTCTTTTTGGGACGAAGTAGAAATACAAGTTCTAGAAAATACCCTAAATAATCGTTATTCTAATGCTTTCCTTTGGCTCGATACTGAGAGAAATCATCTCAATCTAGATCTAGCAAATTTAGAAACTTTGGAAGTACAAAAAGAGCAACTTAAGGCTCAAATTTCCGGTAAGGATTATAGTTTTATTAAAGAATACGAAAAGGTAGAGCAAGTTACCAAACAGCAACAGCAGATAATCCAAAACCTAAAAAATGAAATAGCTAATCTGGAAAAAAAAATTGCCAGTTACGATATTAATATTTATCAAGAGCCTGATATTCGGTATGAAACACTAGGTAAGCTTAAAGACTTTTTTAAAGAAGTTACCTCTGAGCTTTTGAAAGCTAAAAAGACGCAGATTGAATTGAAAATGAAAGAAGATCTCAATATTAATCTGGAGCCTTACAAGGGCATGATTAGTAGGGTAGAACTCTCAGAAAACCTAGATAGTCTTACCTTTAAACTTTACCACCAAGCGGGTAATGAAATTTTTCTAAATCAACTTAATACTGCTTCTAAGCAGATAGTAGTACAGGTACTATTAAAAGCTTTACGAGAGTTTGGCGATTACGACCCTCCTGTAATGATCGATACCGTGATGGGGGTACTTGATGAAAGCAGCCGCGCCACCCTGCTAGAGAATTATTTTCCTGCTCTATCGCATCAAACCATCTTGCTCAGCTCTGATAGTGAAATTCGAAAGGATAATGATTGGGTAAAAATAAAGCCTTTCGTAGCTAAAGCCTACACTTTGGAACGTGATAGAGAAAAACAATGTACTTACGTAGTGGAAGGTTATTTTGGGGAAAAAGTAGAGAACTAATCTAAACCTAAAAAATGGCTACCATATCTTTCAATGGCATTCGACAGGCAGAAGGGCTCTATGAAAACCTGCAGGCAATTAAACAAAGAATAGAAAATCGTTTGAACCTTGAGGTGCACTCTCCTCAATATAAACCTTGTACCTTAAGCAATCATAAAATTATGCGCCTATGCTTTTTAGCAGGGCTTGCACAGAAGGAACCCAGAAGAATGGAAGCGATTGAAGCTATTACACTTAGCAAAAGCAATCAAAAAATTTTTGATACTTTTTTTACATGGAATGACCTTAGTACTTTCTATTCCGCACTTCTTAAATTACGCTACCAGCCACTTAATATTGACTGGGAAAAAGAAAATATTCTTGTGCTCAAAAGTAAAATTATTGCCTATGAAATTTTCCAGGGGGCTCAATGGCTACTGCAGGAAAATCATTTAGAAGAGTTTTTACTACAAAAGGGTTACCTTCCGCAAAGCAATAAAAGTACAAAAATTCCTAGCCTTAATTTGCATATCGGTGTGTATGAAGATAATATTGATGCCTATTTAAATCTAAACAGCAAAGAAATTCCTAATACGCAGATATTGATAGCTGGAACTACAGGCTCAGGAAAATCGAATTTGATTGCTGTTTTATTGCAGCAACTTCGAGGTATTTCTGTAGATACTGCCTATCCAGTAAATTTTCTACTTTTAGATTATAAAGGAGAATTTTCTGACCCCTCTAATGAACAATGGCTATCCTATTTTGAGGTAGATAGAAGTTGTATTTTGGATCCTATTCAGCAGCCCCTTCCTTTTAGTCCGTTTCGTAGCTTTATTGGCAAGTCTCAAAATGAAATTAATCTTTATTCTACCGAGCTAGCTAATGCGCTTTGCGCAATTGATAATACTCGAATCAGCGCTAATATGAGCAACCGACTTTCTGAGGCTATTATTCATGCCTATAAATCTACTCAAAATGCACCTATTCACTTTGAACATATTTTGAAGCACTATACTGCTCTTCAGCCCGAAAAAGAAAAAGAAAAAGACGATAGTATTAAGTCGGTACTTAAGCAACTTATTCGCAGTAATCTATTTGCAACAGAAGACCAGGCAGATCTTATTCGAAATAGCTATATCATTAAAATGGATGGTTTTCCTAAGGAAGGAACTCTTGCTAAGGCTATTGTTTATTTTATTATTTCTAAGCTCAATACTATTTATGAGCAGTTGCCCAAGCAGGCAGCTGATGAAGAAAATGTAGAAATTCGTCATTTTACTATTATCGACGAGGCTCATTATATGCTAGACTTTGATAATCGTCCCTTACGAGAGCTCATTGCTGTGGGGCGCAATAAAGGCCTGAGTATTATTTTAGCAACCCAAAATATGGATAGTTTTAAAAGTGAGTATTTTGATTTTTACGCTAATGCCCAATACCCCCTTATTATGAAGCAGCAATCGATGAACGATAGTATTATAAAAGACATTTTCGGAGTTTCGGGAAGAGACTTTTTAGAAATTAAAGAAGCGATTGCCTCCCTGCAAAAAGGCGAGCTCATTATTAAAAACCCAGCAGCTATTGCTTTAGGGTTAGGTAGAAAATATAAAAAGATTAAAGTACGGCACTTGATATAAGAAATATCCTATTATTAAAGTGCTATTATGCAATGAAATATCCTTCACTTAAATTTTTTATAATTATGTCGCATAAAATTTCTTACTCTTTGTTATCCCACCAGCACAAATGCCCCCCAGTAGTACGGATGCGCATAGCTGCTCTTGCGTAACTTTTCCTTTGCCATCTGCAATGCTCGGTGCTTGCTTACACCACCCAATAGTTTCTCATAAAATATCCGCATCAGCTTGCTTGTCGCCTCATCCGGCACCTTCCATTGCGATACCACCACCGCCCGTGCCCCACTATAAAGCAAACCCCTTGTCAAACCCATCAACCCCTCCCCCGGCTTCAACTCCCCACGTGCCGTCTCACACGCCGA
>JANWXU010000138.1 GCA_025057395.1 Bacteroidia bacterium
CATAAAAAGTAGTAGTAGTAGCAATGAAAGGACTGGTAATATTAGTTTGCCCTACGTCATATTCACCCTCAATAGACGTGCTACTTGGCGAAGTATAAAGTCGTATTTTATTACCAACTGGACCTTGGACTATAAAATTAAATTGCGTAGTACCAGGATTGCAAAGCGGTAAAGCAGAAGCTTGCGGAGCTATAGGAACAGGCAATATCTCTAAACGAAAAGGAATACGCTGGCTACGACAGCCCGTAGATAAATTGTAAGCTTCTACAAAAAAAGTAGTAGTAGTACCTACTTCCACAGGACTCCACACATAAGGGGGAGTTTCTAAGGCCTCTATAGGAGCTGTACTTGTAGCCTGTGAAAATAAGCGAACCCCCACTCCAATTTGGTTTACTTGGATAGTAAAAATCACCGTACCAGGACCACACCTTTGCATATTTTGCACCACGGGAGGATTAGGAAAGGGATGAATATTTGCTACTACTGTAGCAGCCTCGCTTTGACAACCATAAACAGGGTCTACATTCACCACTTTGTAAGTGGTAGTTTCATTAATAGAAACACTAAATAAAGCAGGGTTAGTAGTTTGCGTAGCTATAGGATTATTATTTGCACTAAGCAATCGAATATGATAATTGTTATCAGGATTTATTACGGTAAATGTAAGGTCACCTACTCCACAGCGAGCTACGTTTTGTACACTCGGAGGATAAGGAGTTGGCACTAAGATAGCCCGTGCAACAGCCCTTTGGGTAGTACACCCTGTAATGCTACTCACGCCCTCTACAAAATAATCTACATCTGTAGTAAGATTTGCTAATGTAAATAGGTTACTGCTTGATGTTTGAACCGGCTGTCCAACTCCTGGGGTAGGAGAAGTATACAGAGCTAAATTACTAATTTCTTGAGGATGATTTACAGTGAAAGTAATCGTTTGGCCCTTACAAAAATGAATAGGCGGGACAGAAATAGAGGGGGGCAAGGGATGAACCGTCGCTACTAGCTCCTGACAAGGACTTTCACAACCATTATTATCAATAGCCGTTACACAGTAGGTAGTAGTAGTACTAATCGTAGTAGCATATTCAAAGGGAATAGTACTTACAGTAAAACTTTCTATTCCTCCATAGGGGATATTAGAAAACCTAACACGCTGAATCAGAGGACCAGGAGTAGCTCGCAATGTGACAGATCCTGGGCCGCAAATTTGAATGTGATTAACTGCCGGGGGAGAAGGTAAAGGTAAAATAGAAGCCACCACTGTTGCTTTTTGACTGGAGCAGCCGGCAGCGGGATCAAAACGCTCTACCCAAAAAGTGGTATGAGTACTAATATTTTGAACTAGCGTATAGGGAGAGGTCGTTGCTGTACCTACCAAAACATCAACTGGATTATAAAAGCGAACTTGACTACCGGGTAAAGCTTGCATTACGGCGGTAATAGTAATAATCCCAGGCCCACATCTGGATGTTACAAAAGCTAAAGGAGGGGTAAGCACAGGTTTTATTGTAACTCTTACGGCTTTAGGATCACTTTCACAACTAGTAATAGGATTAACATTAGTTACTTGATAAGTAACACTTTCTATAATATTCACTGTATAAGTATACGGCGAATTAATAAGTATAGGACTATTTCCTAAAGCCTGAGTATAAAGAATTACAGTAGTAGCTCCTGTGCTAGGCTCAAAAGTTAAAGTAATACTTTGAGGCTGACAAATTTCAACATCCTGCGCCTTAGGAGGATCAGGAATTGGATGTACAGTTAATACCACTTGAGAACGAGGACTTACACAATTAGTAAATGGATTTTGCGCCTCTAACCAATAAGTAGTAGTAGTACAAATATTTCTAGTAAACGAATTAGGTGCCTGCGCAGAAGCAATAGGTACTAAAGCATTTTCTGCTTCAAATACTCGAATTACCCCCGACGAAGTAGCACTAAAAGTGATATTGCCACAACCGCAGCGACTACCACCCGTACTTTGCGGAATAGGAGGTAAAGGATGAAGCGTAGCTACTACCTCTGAACAGTTACTTGCACATCCTGTTTGAGAATCAAAAGCCTGAAGATAAAAGGTAGTAGTAGTAATAATATCTACAGTAACTTGCATAATACCTTCCTCACTAGTGGAAATAGGAAAACCGCCGCAGCCCTCTGTAAAAATACGAAGCACATTACCTGCAGGATTGCCCATTTGCCCAGTAATAGTTACAGTACCTGGCCCGCAACGTGAAACATTGTTAGCAATAGGAAGCCCCGGATTAGGAATAATGATTGCTTGGACCGAACTACGGTTACTTACACAACCATCCAAAACAGACTCTAAGTAATAGATAGTAGTAGTAGAAGGAATTGGTAAACCTACCACAAATTCGTAGGGTGCACTCTGGTCTATTACCGGTGTACCGCCTGTAGGCGTAGTATAAAAACGTACCTCTGTGCCGCTAAGCCCTTGCATTGTAGCAGTAAACACAATTGGCACATTAGAACCCATACACCGCAATACATTCAATGCTACGGGTGGATCGGGTATAGGCTTAATCACTACCGGCAAAGGAGTTCTACTACTTGCACAGTTAGTGATAGTGTTAAGAGCTTCTAAGTAAAAAGTAGTTGTAGTAGTTATGTTTGTAGGAATAGTAATAACGGGGTTACTCGAAGTGGCGACAGCCAAAGCTGGCCCCGGGTACGGCGAACTATATAGTAATATTTGAATATTAGGACTAAGAGTATTGAATGGATAAGTAAACGTAACTATTCCTGGTCCGCACCTCTCTAAATTATTTGCTACAGGAGCTGCAGGAGGAGTATGAATAGTAACCACTACCGGTACCTTTGCACTACTACAGTGAGCAGTATAGCTTTGAATATGATAAGTAGTAGTAGTAGTAACTACCTCTGTAAATTCATAAGGGGGCGTATTTTGAGTATATAAAGGAGTAACAGCAGATTGGGGAGTATAAAATAAAATTCCTTGACCTGCAGGGTTTCCCATAATCGCAGTAATTGTTACGCGTTGAGGCGAGCAGACTTCAATATTTTGAGCACTCGGCAAACCTGGTATAGGATGCACGGTTACTGGCACTGATGTACGTTGGCTACCGCATGTTAATCCCATTTCTGTTTTATAACTATCTATATATAAGGTAGTAGTGGTAGTTACATAAGTAGTGAACAAATAGGGGGGATTGGTTTGAGTAGCAATAGGCGTACCACCGCTAGATTGTGTAAATAGCCGTATTCCTTCGCCCCCTGGGCTGCCCATTAGTGCAAAAATATTTGCATTTGAAGCACCACATAAATCAATTGGCTGAGCACTAGGTGGAGCCGGCGGAGCCACTACATTCACCACTGCAGGCACGGGTTCGCTTTGGCAGCCCGTAGCACTATTAATAGCCGTTGCATAGAAGGTAGTAGTAGTAGTTACGGGATCAATTTCCAAATGAAAGGGTGAAGAGTTATCTGTAGCAATTGGAGCAGTCGAAGTATTAGCAGAAGTATATAAATTAATTTGATTAGCAATAGCATCATTTAGAGTAGCAGTAAAAGTAACGCTTCCATTCCCACAACGAGTTTGATTTTGAATATTAGGTACTTGCGGTAAAGGATGCACAGCAGCCGGAACAGGCACTAGTTGGCTCAAACAGCCCGGTGCAGGTAGCTGTGGATGAGGTAAGGCAGCTTGCAAGTAGAAGGTATAGTTAGAAGATATAGAAGGTAGTTCTATGATATAATTATTCGAACCGGGGGGGGTTGGATTAATTGTAGTTCCATTTTGGGAACCAGCTTGAGTATATAATATCATTGAAGTACCTGCCACAGTACCCATTTGGGCGGTTATGGTAATTACTCCTGGTCCGCAACGGCTAGGCGAAGTAAAAGTAGGGGGATCTGGCTGTGGGAACACCGTTACTACCACCTGTGTACGAGGCCCGCGGCAACCTGTGCTGGTAACCACCGATTCCAGGTACAATGTAGTAGTAGTAGTCACATTAACTGTCATGATGTAGGGAGGAGTATTGGTGCTTGTAGCAATAGGAGTTCCCCCCGTTGCGACAGTATATACTTGAATTTTATCTCCGGGAGTTACTCCCATGGCAGCTGTAAGAGTAACTGGCCCGGGGCCGCAGCGCGAGGTTGGAGAAGTATTTGGCGCCGAAGGAAGAGGATGAATTACCACATCCACTGTTTTAACGTGCGAAGGACAACCATTAATCGTTACTTTTACATCATATATCCCACTCATGGAAGGCTGGGCATTTAGTACATTTTTAAACTCTGTAGGAGTGCTTTGGGGCGAATTAAAAGCTGGACCTTGCCATATATACTGCTCAGCACCATCTACAATTCCTGCTTCCAGTTTAAGAGTGTCACCCGCACAAAGAGGAGCATTACTTTTTATGAAGGGCGGTGCCAAAGGCGTAGGAAAAACATTTACTACATGGCTCTTAGAAGTGGTACATGGTCCTTCTATCATTTCCAATACATAAGTACCTGACATATTGGTATTGGGATTAGGAATAACCATGTTGGGTTGAGTACCTACTATAGTAGAACCTTTTTTCCAGAAATAAGTATTACCTGGCTTCACACCGTTCACAGAAAAAACAAGCGTCTCTCCTGTACATGCAAAATCTGGAGCATAAGAATCTGGGGGGGGTAAATTATCTATGCTCACTGTATTACAAAAGCTGGTTACACAACTGTATTTTGTTACTGTTAAGCAATATTGACCACCACAGGAAACGGGAATTTGCGGAATAGAAGGCTCTGCTAATGTACTCGTAAAGCCGCAAGGGCCTGTCCAGGAATAGGAATCATAATTATCAGGTGTTAAATCAAAAGATAGTGTTTGTCCACAGTAATTACCCGATACTGCCACAAAAGGAGGGGGCATATCTAAGATAGGGATAAACTGCGTTTTAGTAGTAGTACATTCTCCTAAGGTAACTACCAATGTATACACCCCTTGGTTGAGAGCAGAAACCGTCTCAATAACAGGATTAGGCAGGGTTGAGCTAAAACCATTAGGACCAGACCATTCATAGGAAGAATACCCCCCTGGCACATTCGGAGAAGAAGTAATGTTAAAAGTCATATCGCTGCCACAAGTATTATTTACGGGAGTAATATTAGGCATAGGGATAATAGGCGTAGGAACAGTAAAAGTATTGGAGCAGGAGCCCAGACTTGTCGTTGCCGTAACAGTGTAAGTACCTGGAATATCTAAATAAGAAGGCGGACATCGCTGCGCAATTGCTCCTGTAGAAGAAAAACCATTAGGCCCCGTCCAAACATAAGTAGCACCCGGAATTCCTGAGCCTGTAAGCAAAAGACAAGAATTACAAAGGATAGGTTGTACGTTATAACTAATATGGGGTTCTACGGGCGTTATACTAAAAACACTATCGTGTCGGCATGCGCCGCAATAATAAACCAAAGTATAAGTACCCTGGGGTACAGGGTTTAAGCAAGGATTTATCTGTGTTGAAAACCAACCATTAGGACCATGCCATTCGTGTGAAGGGTTAGGGCAAGAAGCAGGATAATTAACATTAAAGCAATTAGTAGCAGGGGTACAGGAAGAAAGAACTGGTCGAGTAAAAGTGGGTTTTTGGAATGTAGGAGGTCCCAATACATAAGTAGCGTGTGTTTGGCAACCATTAGGTAAAGTTACTGTAACCGAATAAGTACCCGGGACAATAGTATCGCGACAAATAACATTATTAGCCTGGGCGGGGGGTGACCAATTTACCTGCCAATTAGGGCGGGGAGGACCTGAAAATTTATAAGTAGGAGTAGGCGTAGGGGGAACGCCTGTTACCGTAAAACAAACTTGAGACTGCGTACAACTTGTCCATGCAGCAGAAAGAACTGGAGTATTGGGTGGCAAAAGGGTAACAGTATGGTGCACCGTAGCAGAACATCCTCCACCATAATTTACTGTTAAAGTATAAGTGCCTGCCAAGTTAGGCCCCCCTGAAAAGCAAGGATTTTGCGCAGTTGAACTACATGCAGGGGTAGTACAACCGCTCCAACTATAGCTTGTAGCATTAAAACCGGTAGGCAAAGTAGTGGTAAAACAAACGTTTTGCCCACAGACTACTGGTGAATTAGAAGTCACCGTTGGCGGTGGAGGAGGATTTACTGTAACCGTATGAGTAGCTGTATAAGTGCAGCCCCCAATACTAACGGTCAGCGTATAGGTTCCTCCATTAGAAGGTTGAACAGAATTGATATTTAGATTTTGTGTATTCGTAGTAGGAATACCGGGCCCTTGCCAGCTGTAAGTTGCACCTGTTAATCCTCCAGAAGCTGTGAGTGTGAGTGGTTGCCCGCAATTAACGGTAACGGGACCTGTAATCTTTATAGGATTTTGAGCATCGCCTGTAAAAGTCCAATCACATATAGCTCCGCTACTTCCATCAATTGCCATGATATAAGTTCCGGGGTTAAGCGTGATATTGGTACCCGTAAGTTTTGAATCATCTAACACTGAAACAGCTGAGCCTCCACACTTGGCAGGTCCAATATAGGAAGGAGAGGAGCTGCAACCCTGGTAAATAGCCACCTGAATAAACTCCCCTATCACACTACAAGAAACAGGATTGATGGAAAGGTCAAAAGGAGTATCAAATACATTGAACTTATAGTATAATGGATTATCGGTAATAGTCCAACACCCGCCTGGAGGAGTTAAGCCACAGTTTGGACCTCCATTACACGGCGCATTAGCATTTGATTGTTTTACGCCATTCACAATACAAGCAGCATTAGCGCAGGTAGTATTAGTTAGAAAAGGATCTAACACATTTTTTCGAATTAAGGGCTCCGCTTCCCATTGCAAAAACAAATACATGGAAAAATCTAGGCGATTTTCCTGCTCTCCTAGTGCCACGTAAAAATAACCTTGAGGAGGCATGGGACGCAACAAAATACTGCCTCTACCTGGTTGCGGTGAAAAAGAAATTTCGGGTTCCGCTAAACTGGTATCAGAAAAAATACCCATAATAGGGACACGGTGCAGGGGCATATGTTGTAGACTTAAGCGCATTGCTGCAGCCCCTTGAGGAAAATATATTTTTAGCCAATATAGTCGGTTGAGCTGTACGCTAGGACGATACACGGAGGGCTTAAAAATTTTATTACTTCCCTTCTCAGCCTGCCCCATATCTATAGGCTCCAGCCACCTGCCCGAAGAAGGGGCTTCTATTATATCTACTTCTTTAATTCTTTGTGAAGAAATTTGCCCGCTAGCACTGCTTGTACTTAACAGGGCTAGTATAGCAAATGTGCATGCGCCTAAGAGTGCCGTTAGTAATGCGCTCATTTTGTATTTAGAGTAAAAAAGCTTCATTTTTTTTTCTAAAGACATAGCAAAGCAACATAAATTTAAGAGATTTTGTTTGTTTTTGTCAAAAAATCAGAATAAAAAAATTTCTTTTATATAAAATTATGAAAAATATTAACGGGTGCTCTGAATAGCTATGTAAAACCATAAGGATTACAAAATAGTTTTATCCTAATTAGTTAGTTATGAAAATTCCATAGCTAGCTATTGAAGAGCATGGCTAAAAAAATGTATATTGGTAAAATAACTTTGCTCAGGAATAGAGTAAGAACATTACAGCAACTAAAAAACTCAATTATTCATGGATAAAAGTTCCATTAGTTCCACCCTACTCGCCCCCGATATCATGCTCTTTGAATTATCTAACGGGCTAAGAGTCATACATAAAATGTTGTATGGCTCTCGATTGGTATACTGTGGTATAATCTTTGACCTTGGCAGTCGCGATGAGCCTCTAGCAGGAATGGTACATTTTATAGAACATATGCTCTTTAAGGGTACACAAACCAAAAGCGTACTCCAGATACTTAACCGACTAGATATCGTAGGAGGGGAGCTAAATGCATATACCACCAAAGAAAAAACGTGCCTCCATGCTACAGTAACAAGACGATTTTATGCCCGCGCCCTAGAATTATTGATAGATATGGCATTTCATTCAATTTTTCCAGCTGGAGAAATAGAAAAAGAGAAAAAAGTGATTGCGGAAGAAATTGAAATGTACAGCGATACTCCCGAGGAGTCCATCTCAGACGAATTTGAGGCATTAATCTTTCCTGGTCATCCGCTTGGTAATCCTATTCTGGGCACTAAAGAGACTTTACTACAATTCACAAAAGAAAATCTTTTTTCTTTTTATAAACAATATTACACTCCTTCTCGAGCAATAATTTCAATTATCAGTGGCTCACCATTTTCACTAACAGAAAAAATTATTAGAGAGCTCGCTCCATCAAACTTACCCTCCAACGGAGCTATCTTAGAAAGAAAAGCTCCTTCTATAACAGCTGCCGCCCAAAAAAAGATATTAAAACGCCCTATTCAACAAGCTCACTTTATTTTAGGCTCAACTGCCTACCCTGCTTATCACCCTCGCTGGCCAACTTTCAATCTATTAATCAACCATCTGGGGGGTCCTTTCATGAATTCTCGCCTTAATCTCAGTATTCGTGAAAAATACGGGCTAACATATAATTTGTACGCATTTTATAATGCTTTTTGTGATTCAGGTATTTGGGGAGTATATGCGGGCACTGAGCCTAGCTCCACCGAAAAAGTACTAGAACTAGTACAACAACAACTTTATAACCTTCAAAAAGAACCGATGCATCCTAAAAACTTAGAAAAAATAAAAAGGCAGCATCTAGGTTTTTTAGAAATAGCAAGAGAAAACCATAATAATCAATTGATGCAACAAGCCAGAGACCTATTAGCGCTAGGTAGAATCCAAACACTGGAAGAATATGCTCAGCTCGTACAAAATATTACTCCTGAAGAACTACAAAGCGTTGCAATTGAAATGTTTGATACCTCCAAGCTAAATCTTTTGATATATGAGCCGGCATAAAACTTACAAGTTTTCAAACTAGCTTAAATCAACCACACCTATACTCTTAATAAAAATTCAGTAACCATAACCTAGCCAATTGAAAACAAAAGGATGAACCTTCGGCATAGCAACCATGCTACCCAAAGCTTACTAATACTACTTTTTACGCCCTTACTTGCTTTTGCTCAAAAAACCTTAGAAAGGTCTACAGTTTTTAACACCAAACGCGTAAAAGCCTATTGGGAAAAAGGGCAATATGTAAGTGCAATTAACCACCTGGAGCCATTAGCGGCTACACAAAAACACAGTCCAGAGTTTTGCTATCTATATGGAAAATCTTTGTTCTTAGCAGGACAAAAAGGCAAAGCAAGAGAATGGTTACAGATAGCCTACCAACAAAACTATATGGAAGACGATTTTCTTTGGTGGTATGCCCTAACCCTACAATATAATGGACAATACCAAGAAGCAATAATACAACTAGAAAAGTTTAAAAAAAATCTCAAAACAAGCGATCTAAGAGGAATAGAAATTAGTAGCAGAATAGCTCAATGTCGCTTGGCCCTTGAATGGAGCCAAAAACAGCCT
>JANWXU010000139.1 GCA_025057395.1 Bacteroidia bacterium
ATAAATGGTATAGAGATAATCAATTAATTTCTCAAGAACGTCGAGTAACAGCAGAAATTTCAGGCCATTACCGAGTTCAAGTAATTAATCAGTACGGTTGTACTGCCCAAGATAGTGTTTTTATTGCTTATTCTCCTCCTTTTAGGGCTAGAATTATAGCTCCTGATTCAATATTAGTAAACACAGCCGTTTCTTTCCTTGTAGAAAGTCAAGCAAGAATTACTCAATGGGAATGGAATTTAGGAGACGGTACTCGTAAAAATGAACAAGCTCCTACCCATATCTACCGAAAGGCAGGCCTTGTTCCTATATTCGTTATTATAAGCAACGGAATTTGTGCTGACACCCTCAAAACTAAAATTTTTGTCAAAGAAAACTGTAATACCCTAGGTTTAAGGGCTGATTTTTCTTTTTCACCTGATACTCTAGATTTAGAATATGGCGCAACAGTACAATTAATAGATAAAAGTCAAAAGGCTTTGTACTGGGAATGGAAAGTAGGAGATGGAAGAATATTTAAAGAAAGGGAACCGCGAATTACTTTTTCAGATACGGGATTATTCCTCATTCTTTTACAAGTACACCATCTAAATTGTAAAGATAGTATCTCTAAATTTATTAAAGTCAAGCATTCTCGACCAGCTAACACCGATATCCAGAGCCCTAACCGGCGTTTCTTTGCTTTATACCCTAATCCTACTCACGAGGGTTTTTACTTACAAACTACTCACCCAACTTATATGCCCCTTTACATAGAAATTATTGATAATAAAGGAAGAAAAGTACATCAAACTTATGTGAATTTGAATCAAAATCAGTATATAAAATTACCTCCTTTAGAGGAGGGAATTTATTATATTAGGCTGAAAGGTAAAGATTTAGTGCATACAATCCAAATACTATTATTCAAACCTTAATTTGGCTTATTTATGAATAGCAAACTCATAATCTATATACTTAGTTTTTTTTTAGTTTGGAGCAATAGTAAAAAATTTGAAGTATGGGGGCAACAATGTAACATTATTTATGTAGCCCCTAATGGAGCTACACAAGGAGCTTCTGGTGAAGTAGGAACGGCTTTTATGCCAGCAGATATTAATTATGCTATTAATTTATTAACTCCTTCTACCCGAAAAATTTATTTGGCTGCCGGAACATACTTCTTAAAGCAAACTTTTCCACTTAGAAATAATAATATTGAATTTGAGGGTGGTTTTGATCCTAGCAATAATTGGGCGAAAACAACGGGCAAAATTACTAGAATTATCCGTACGCGCGATAACGTTACTCCTAATCCTAACCGGCTTGTTGCCATCGAAGCAAGGAATATATCCGGCTTTAGAATTCAAGACGTAACAATACAAGTAGAAGATGCAACACCCTTACAAAATAGTGTTTCCACATATGGAGTATACATTAATAATTGCAGTAATTATACCATAAATCGGTGCATAGTAATTGCGGGAGATGCTGCAGATGGCACTAAGGGAGCAGACGGAGCTAATGGAAGAAATGGTGGAAATGGTAGAATTGGACGTGAGGGAGATGAAGATGGACCTTGTTGTAGAGACGGAGGGGCTGGGGGAAATGCTTGGTCCAATGGTTTAGTAGCAGGGGGGAGGGGGGGAAATGGTGGACAAAGAGGTACTATAGCCCAAGGATTTAATGGAGATAGAGGGCAAGATGGTTTTAGTCCACTTAATTTACAAGGAAGGGGCGGAAGTCCAGGAATAGGAAGGGCACCCGTAGTATCTTTAGGCTGTGATAATGACGGAACGAGCGGGATGGATGGTTCAGATGGAGAGCCTGGATTACCAGGGAAAGGTAGAAACGTAAATCCTTTAGCTTTTGATGGGGTAAGGGGCATAGCTACTCACGCTATGGGATTCTTTCAACCAGGCTCAGGTACAGACGGAAAAGACGGTGAACCAGGTGGCGGAGGTGGCGGAGGCGGCGGAGGCGGCTCTCAGGGAGGCATTTCTGCTTCTTTACTTAACACATTAGGTACGGGAGCCGGAGGAGGAGGGGGAGGAGAAGGGGGCGAGGGTGGAAAAGGGGGAAAGGGTGGGGGGGGAGGGGGTGGTTCATTCGGAATTTATATTCATAATAGTGGAAATGGATGTTTATTACAAGATTCAAAATTCATTTCTGGTAATTTTGGAAGAGGCGCTCGCGGTGGTTTGGGTGGAAGAGGGGGAAGAGGGGGGAATGGAGGGCCGGGAGGTGCTCGCGGCTTTGAAGGACAACCTACTGCCTGTGATATAGGTAGGGGCGGAAATGGCGGAAGAGGGGGAAATGGAGGAGATGGCGGTAATGGAGGAGATGGTGTAGACGGTGAAAAAGCCGATATTTATATATCTCCGGGTACTCCTGCCGACTATGTTATTACTCGTACTTTCCGTACGGCGGAAGAGCCTGAAATTATTATTCACACGAGGGGTTGCACAGAAAAAAAAGTGAAATTTGAAACCCAGGTATCTGGAAGTGTAATTTGGTTTTTTGGAGAAGGTTCGAATCCGGTTAGTGCTAGTGGAAATGTGGCCTATACTACTTACTCTACTTTAGGCAGAAAAACTATTACTGCTGTAATTAACGGCAAGCCTATCACCTTAAAAGACTACCTAGATATTCGAGATAGCGGAACAGGTACAGAAGGAACTATTCTTGCACAAGAGGATACAATCTGTGCTGGAGAAAGTCCTAAATTACGTTCTTCTATTGACGCTCTTTTATATTATTGGGATTTTGGTGGCGCTGCTCCCTCGGATTCGGGTCCACACCTAAAAGTAATTCATAATAAGCCTTTTCATATTCCTGGTGTTTATTGGATTAAATTAAGAACTTATTCAGGGTGCTGTGGTTTTTCTGAAACTTCTAAGAAGAAGATCGTAGTACGCCCGCGTCCCTTGCCGTTGGTTCGTTTAAATACTTCTCTAAGAAATAATACTTTATGCCAGGGAGAAGTAGTAACTTTTCGAGTACAAGCAACGAATGTTGGAGAAAATCCTACATTCTTATGGTTCAAAAATAATCAATTGCTAAATTTGCCTAGCATTCCAGTAATCACTTTGCACTCACTATCAGACGGAGATGAAATTCGATGCGGCATTATTTCGAGTGCAGAATGTGATTTTGGGGATACTTTGTATTCAAATGTAATTAAGGTTAGAGTAAGGCCGCTTCCACGCTTAGCTTCTTCTTGCTTTGAACTAATTAATCCGCCTGCAAATATTGGACCTGGAGATATACTTAACTTAGCTGTTATTGAGCCCCAAAATGAATATGAATACTTTTGGAATATGGGTAATAATACAGGTGCTGTGGGTAAAAAAATAACAACAATTTATAAGGAAGCGGGTGTATACACTGTGACCTTAATAGCCAAAGATACTTTTGGATGTCGGAGTCTTCCTTGTGCTAAAAGTATTCGAATACAACCCTTTGTAGAAGCAGACTTTATCACTGACCGTTTCGCTGGTTGTGCTCCTTTGAGTATTCGCTTTTTAAACCGAAGTAAAAATGGAATTACTTACTTGTGGGATTTTGGCGATGGCAAAGGTTTTAGCACAGATATTAACCCACTCTATACTTACGAAAAACCAGGAAATTATACTGTTACTTTAAAAGCTTTTGGAAGATTTTATGAAGATACCTTAGTTCGTACAAAAGTAATAACCGTTTTTCCTAAGCCAATTGCTGATTTTATTTGTTTTCCTTCTTTTATTTCTTCTTCCTCTAAAGATACTGTTTATTTCTTATCCAAAGCAATTGGCGCTAAGCATTGGTTTTGGGATTTTGGAGACCCCACCTTTACTAACGATACCTCTACTCAAATTAATCCTAAATATATGTATTTGTTTGAAGGCAAATATAATGTTACCCTCATAGTACGGAATGAATTCGGTTGTAGGGATTCTATTCAAAGAGTAAATGCTGTAATCAAAGGAATACCTAATTCTATAGAGGCAAATCTTCATCCTTCAAAGAACATAAAAGTTTTTCCTAACCCTGCAAACCAATATTATGAGCTAAGTTTTAGCACTCCTATCTGTCAAGAATGCATATTTACCATAGAACTTTGGGATGCTATAGGTAGAAAACTCAAAATTCTTGATGAGGGTAGATTAACCCCTTATAAAGATTATCATTCTGGGTTTAGTATTAATAGAGAATATTTAACAGCGGGTACTTATTGGATACGAATTAAAGTAGATAATCTTTATTTAACTGCACCACTTATCATTAAGTAACTATCTATAAAATAATTAAAAAAGAGGAATCTTGCTTCGCTTAAGAAGTAAGATTCTTTTTTTATATAAAAATTTATATAAAAAGAGAGAAAAATTAACTAAAACTATGCAGCACATTAGTTATATTGTTTTATTTAAAGTTGCCCAATGGCTTTCTGAACATGTTAAAGGAGCAAGGTTAATTCAGGGTTTTACGCAGCAAAAAGACGAAATCATATTCGAGATTGAAAATTTTGAAACGCAAGAAAATATTTTTCTACGCGTAGGATGTTCGGGTAATTTCCAGTATGTAGTTCCACAACTAGGGTTTAGCCGTGCAAGAAGTAATACAATGAATTTATTTTCTGAAATCCATGGTCTAAAAATAAAAGACGTGTTGCTTCTAAATGAAGAAAGGTGCATTGTTTTTGAACTAGAATCTACCTCCTATCAATTGGCATTTATAATGCACGGCAACCGCTCAAATGTAGTATTACTAGAAAATCAACTGATAATAAAAAAATTTAGGAAGAATATTAAGACCTCATTAGCAACTACTAATATCACTCGAGCTACAGAAGTTATTGATAGTCTAGAAACTTTTTTGCTTAAATTCAAAGTTAAGGAAGATGATTTATATTCTAGCCTCAAAAAAGCTTATCCTTATTTAGATAACATATTGGTACGTGCTATTTTAGATGAATATGAGAATCTGGGCAATTGGTATTTGGCCTATCGAAGAGTTTTGGAAAAAGCCATACTAGATGAATGGTATATAGGAATTAATGGAAACAAAGTGAACTTTTATTGCCTACAGCCCTCTACTTCTAATGAAACTACCATTAAAATAGAGGGCATTGTAGAAGCTCTCAACGAATTTATACGTAGATGGTACTCCACCACTTACTTCTACACCCTCAAACATACTACTTATGAAAAAATAGTCTATTTAGAGAATAAAGTCGATTATAAAATTACTTCTCTTAAAAAAAGTATTCAACACTTACAAAAAGAAAGAAATTATGATGAAATTGCAAATATTATTATGGCTAATTTACACAAAATTCCTCCTAAAATAACTGAAGTTGAGCTATATGACTTTTATAAAAATCAAAATATAATTATTCACTTAAATCCTGATTTAACGCCACAGCAAAATGCAGCTAACTATTATCAAAAAAATAAGCAAGCCAGCGAAAAAATAAAATATCTAGAAAAAAATTTTAATCTTCAGTTACAAGAAAAGATCAAAATAGAACAGATAAAGCAGGAATTCAACAATTGCAAAGACTTAAAAGCAATTAAAGATTTTCATAAAAAATATCCTTACTTGCTGGGAGAAGAAAAGGAAGAAAGGGAAATTCCATTTCGCATTTTTCAAAAAAAAGGATATAGTATTTGGGTAGGTAGAAATGCAAAAAATAATGATCTCTTAACATTGCACTTTGCTAAAAAGAATGATATTTGGCTACATGCCAAAGATTGTGCTGGCTCACATGTAATCATAAAAAATACTTCTGCCCAAAATGTACCACAAAGTGTCTTGGAATATGCTGCCGGGCTCGCAGCTTTTTATTCTAGGCAAAAAAACAGCTCTTTAGTGCCTGTTTTATATACCCTAAGAAAATATATTCGCAAAAATAAAAAAATGGCACAGGGGGAAGTCGCAGTAGAAAGAGCAAAAATTTTATTAGTTCCACCTCTTAAGCCCGATATTTTAGAAGAAGAAACAGAAAATGAATAAAAAGAAAAATTATATTGAAGTTTCGGGTGCTGCTGTTCATAATCTAAAAAATATTTCTCTTGTAATTCCAAGAGACCAATTAGTAGTTTTTACAGGAGTTAGTGGTTCGGGAAAATCGTCTTTAGTCTTTGATACCCTTTATGCCGAAGGGTACCGCCGCTATGTAGAAAGTCTAAGTTCATATGCAAGGCAATTTTTGGCTAGAATTGCTAAGCCTAAGGTGGATTATATTAATGGTTTATCTCCTGCCATTGCTATTGAGCAGAGAGTACAAAGCCATAATCCGCGCTCTACTGTAGGCTCTGTAACAGAAATTTATGATTTCTTAAGGCTACTTTTTGCTAAAATTGGTAAAACTTTTTCTCCAATATCTGGGAAAGAAGTTCGCTGCGACACGGTCAGCTCAGTAGTAGATTTTATAATTGCCTTACCTTCAAGTACTTCTTGTGTTTTATTAGCTCCTATCAATTTTTCAGGCCAACGCAGCTGGCAAGAGGAATTACAACTAATTTTACAAAAAGGCTTTACTCGAATTTACTACAACTTTAAAAGCTACGACATTGAAGATATTTTGAATGAAGCAAAAGAAATCTCTTTTGAAGAAAACTCAGTTTTCGTAATAATTCAAAGGCTAGTTCTTGAAAAAGAATGGGAAGAAGATTTTATAACCCAATTAGCCGATAGTGTGCAAACTGCCTTCAACGAGGGGGGAGGACTATGTGCCTTAGCCTTCCCCCAGGAACAGAAAATACTTCAATTTTCTGAAAATTTTGAAGCCGACGGAATTATTTTCGAAAAACCCACCGAACAATTATTTAACTTTAATAATCCTTTTGGAGCCTGCCCTACATGCCAAGGTTTTGGAAGAATTATGGGCATTAGTGAAAAATTAGTAGTGCCCGATCCTACTAAAAGTTTGATTGATAAGGCCATAGAGCCGTGGAAAACCCCTAAATACTATTCCTATCATACCGAATTTTTAAATAAAGCCCCAGCTCATGGCTTTCGGGTAGATATCCCTTATCAAGAATTAAGCTTAAAAGAAAAAGAATTACTATGGAAAGGAAATGAAAATTTAATAGGTATCGAAGGTTTTTTTGCAGAACTAAGCCGCGACAAAAATCGATTGCAAAATAGAATGCTTTTAGCAAGATACAGAGGATATACGTTTTGTCCTAGTTGTATGGGTACTCGTCTCCGAAAAGAGGCTCTATATGTAAAAGTAGGTAATTACACTATTGCTGATTTTTTAGCAATGAGTATCGACGATTTTGCAGTTGCTTTCGACCAATTACAATTTAAAGAAAAAGAACTACAAATAGCAAGTAGAATCATTTTAGAAATTAAAAATCGTGTTCGGTATTTGCAGAACGTA
Organism: Bacteroidia bacterium; assembly: GCA_025057395.1. Classification (GTDB taxonomy): domain Bacteria; phylum Bacteroidota; class Bacteroidia; order J057; family JANWXU01; genus JANWXU01. The sequence continues at coordinate 7,349 of JANWXU010000139.1, forward strand.
GGATTGGGATATTTAAGCCTAGATAGAAAAACTTCCACTCTTTCGGGTGGTGAAACCCAGCGGATTAATTTAGCCACTTCTTTAGGAAGTTACTTGAAAGGTTCTATGTACATTTTAGATGAGCCTAGCATTGGCTTGCATCCTAGAGATGCTGATAAGTTAATATCTATACTAGAAAATCTAAGAGATCTAGGTAATTCTGTACTAGTGGTAGAGCATGATGAAGCTATTATGAAAAAAGCTGACTTTTTAGTAGAGCTAGGACCTTTAGCAGGAGAAAAAGGGGGCGAAATTGTTTTTTCGGGAACTTACGAAGAAATGTTACGTTGTTCTTCCTCGTTAACCGGGAAATATCTATCAGGAAAAGAAAAAATTGACATACCCTACCCTAGAAGAGAAATACGAGAATTTATCTACTTACGAAATGCAAGAGAAAATAATTTAAAAAATTTAAATGTAAAATTTCCTCTCCATTGCCTTACAGTAGTAACAGGAGTGAGTGGTTCTGGAAAAACTACTTTAATTAAAAATACTCTATATAATGCCATACGCTTACATTTGAATCTTGTTGAAGAAAAAGAAGCGGGATTGTATGATTCACTAGAGGGAGCTATCAACCAAATTAATGGAGTAGAATTGATTGACCAGCATAGTATAGGAAAAAGTACTCGGTCTAATCCTGTTACTTACGTTAATGCTTGGGATGGAATTAGAGACTTATTTGCTAGTTTACCTGAAGCCAAACGCCAGCAGCTAAAAAAATCACATTTTTCATTTAATGTAGAGGGTGGCCGGTGTGAACAGTGCTTGGGAGAGGGAGCAATTACCGTGCAAATGCAGTTTTTGCCCGATATTCAATTAGAATGTGATTCTTGTAAAGGCAAGCGCTTTAAACAAATAGTGTTAGATGTGCACTATAGAGGTAAAAATATTTATGATATTTTGTGTTTGACAGTGGAAGAAGCAATTGAATTTTTTAGTGATAAGCCTAAAATTGTTTCCCAGCTCAAGCCCCTTTCAGAGGTAGGCTTAGGCTATTTACGATTAGGACAAAGTGTAAGCACTCTTTCAGGGGGCGAAGCTCAGCGATTAAAATTAGCTTCTTTTTTGCAAGAAAAAGAAAAAAGTAATGAAATATATATTTTTGATGAACCTACCACAGGACTGCACTTCCATGATATAAAAAAATTATTGAATGTATTTTCTAAGCTCATAGAAAAGGGCAATACAGTAATAGTAATTGAGCACAATTTGGAGGTTATTAAATGCGCTGATTGGATCATTGACCTAGGACCGGAAGGAGGAGCAAAGGGAGGATACGTGGTTTATGAAGGAAGACCTGAAGGTCTAGTCGAACAAAAAAACTCTTATACGGGTTTCTATTTGAAAGAAAAGCTTTACGTAGCTACTCATTCCTAAAATACTTTTCCATTTTTTAATTATATTTAGAACCTTAAGTTTTATATAAACCAAATGAATTCTATTTTACCTCAGGTAGTATTTGCTTTAATTTTAGCAACTGCATTTGCTTATTTTAATAAACACGTACAGGCAATTCGAAGAAACATATTATTAGGCCGAGATATTCAAATTAACGATAACCCGCGGCAACGATGGTTGACGATGTTGCGAGTAGCTGTAGGTCAATCTAAGATGGTAGTTCGTCCGGTAGCTGGAATCATGCATCTTTTTGTTTATATCGGTTTTTTGGTAATTAATATCGAAGTTTTAGAAATTTTAATTGATGGCCTAGCAGGAACTCATCGTATTCTTGCCTCTTGGATAGGGCCTTTCTACCCCCTACTAACGGCACTAGCAGAATTTTTTATGGTACTAGTTTTTATCGGAGCACTTGTATTCCTAATACGAAGAAATGTACTAAGATTACCTCGCTTTTCCGGTACGGAAATGACCAGCTGGCCCCGGCTAGATGCTAATATTATTTTGATAACAGAAATTGTTTTAGTACTGGCCCTTCTTATCATGAATGCAAGTGATCAAGCCTTGCAACAAT
>JANWXU010000013.1 GCA_025057395.1 Bacteroidia bacterium
TAATTACTAATTCCCCTTATGAATTTTTGATAGAAGATATTACTACTACAACAACCTTTTATTTAGATTCTTATAATTCCATTACAGGCTGTAGTAGTGCTTCACGCGCTACTGCCATAGTACGCATAGAACCGTTACCTTCGCCGCCTATAGCCCAGGAAGTCTTAAGATGCGGAGGGGGCGAAGCTACAATTACAGCAACTATGGGACCCAACCCGGGTACTGAAATACGATTATACAATACGGAGTTTGATGAGGTGATTTTAGCACGCGATGTTAGTTCTCCTTTCATTTTAGTCACTCCAAGTGTTAGTACTACTACTACTTTTTATCTCTCTACTGTTCGAGGTAATTGTGAGAGTTTACGGCAAGCTGCCGTAGTAAACGTTCGTTTAGAGCCATCCTCGCCCCTTACTGAAAATGTTATTCGTTGTGGCACAGGTATTGTCACTTTTACAGCTAGAATGGGAGGAATTCCAGGTACAGAGGTTCGTCTTTTTACTTCACCCAATAACCTTACCCCTATTGCTCTAGCTACTAATGAGCCCTACCGCCTAACGGTACCAAATTTAACTACTACTACTACTTTCTACATGGCAGCTGTAAGTATTTTGCCAGAAGGGATTTGTATTAGCGATAGAATACCAGTAATTGCTACTATTAATCCTAACCCAAGTGTACCTAGTGCAACAAATGTTTTTCGGTGTGGGGCTGGGCCCGTTACTTTTACCATAAATCGAGGGAATACTACTGTTGGGGAGGTACGCTTTTATGAACAGCCTAGCGGCGGCAGTGCAATAGGTACTGCTGATGGTGCGCCTGCAATATTTACTACAGGGGTATTAACTACTCATACTACCTATTTTGTTGCTAATGCTATAGGGGTGTGTGAGAGTCCTAGGATACGTGTCGTAGCTAATATTCGTCCCCAGCCTGGAGCTATTAGTTTATCTCCGGTGGTGCGTTGCGGAGTGGGTCCTGCGACTTTTACAGTAGAAGTTGCTAGTTTTCAGAATACAGATATTCGCTTATACGATTCTCCAGAGGGCGGAAGTTTAGTTGCTGTTGCAAATGTTTTTCCTTATCGCCTTACAGTACCCTTAGTGACAACAACTACTACTTTTTATGCTACTAATTATCTAGATGATTGTGAATCGGCAAGAGTTGAGGCAATAGTAAATGTGGTTAGCAATCCTGTGGCTCCAAGGGCTTCTAACGTAAATCGTTGCGGGAGTGGCTCTGTTACTTTTACAGTAGAAGCAGCTACCCAACCAGGCTTAATTATTAGTTTATACTCTACTACCTCGCAGGGTACTCCTTTAGCCAGCACTTCTACTTTTCCTTACTTCTTAGAAATAAATGAAGTTATTACTACTACAACCTATTATTTGGAAGCGAGAATTGGAGAGTGCTCAAGCACTCGTTCAAGTACAGTAGCAACTATTTCTCCTGCCCCTTCTAGTCCACAGCTAGTTGCCCAATCGCGGTGTGGAAGTGGTTTAATTACTATTACCGCTCAAATGGGTAATGTAAGGGGGAATGAAATACGATTTTTTGATACAAATGGTAATTTACTGGCTATTGATAATACAGAGCCTTATACTTTTACTACTTCGATTAATAGCGGCATTCAAACATTTTTTGCTACTGCTAGTTTACCTGCTTGTGAAAGTCCTAGAGCAAGTATAGAGGTTTCTGCAGGTATTGTGCCTACTCCACCCCAGGCCTCGAATTTTGAGCGTTGTGGCAGCGGGAGAGTAATTACATTGACTGCAACTATGGGCCTAATACCAGGTAGAGAAATTAGATTATATGATAAGCCTCAAGGCGGAGGAGTAATTGCTATTGCTACTAGTGAGCCATATTTATTAACTATTCCAAATGTAGCTACTGGTACTACTACCTTTTACCTAAGTAGCGCTATTAATACTGCCGAGGGAACCTGCGAGAGTACACGCACACCTGTGACAGTAACTATCAATCCTTCTTTATTACCACCGGTAGTTCGAACTGAAAGTCGCTGTGGAGAAGGGAGAGTTGTTTTTACAGTTTCTCACGCAAACTCTTCTAATGTTGAAGTTCGGCTATATACTCAGCTAACCGCCTCTATTCCTATTCAAATTGAAAGAGGACAAAATTTATTTATTACTTCGCCTTTTATTAATGCCACTACTACTTTTTACTTCTCAACTTTTGCTAATGGTTGCGAAAGTGAGCGAGTATCTGTAACGGCTGTTATTTTGCCTGTACCGAGTCTTCCTGCTAGCCAAGATGTATTTTTGTGTGGTAGTGGGAGTGCAACTTTTACAGTTATTCCAGGGGCAGTACCTGCCACAGAGTATCATCTTTATGCTTCTGAGGAGAGTCAATTGCCAGTTGCTATAGCTACGCAAGCGCCTTTCCGCTTAACGGTTCCCTTTGTGAGTACTACCACTACATATTACATACAAGCAGTGAATAATACTTCTTTAGGGCGGTGTAGCAGTTCTAAGGTACTGGTAAGGGCAGCAGTAGGGCAAGTATTGCGAGCAGCTTCTATTCCCTTACAAAATAGCTGTGGTGCTAGTATCTTTAGTTTTAATCTAAATCCGGAAAATATTAATGGTGTTGAGATTAGGATTTATACGAATGCCCAATCGAATATACCTATAAGTGTTCTCAATCAAAATCCTTATATCTTCACTACTCCTCTTTTAACTACTTCAACTACCTACTTTTATAATACATCGCTAGGAGGCTGTCAAAGTAATCGTGTTGCTTTTGAAGCAATAGTAACGCCCTTACCCCCCACGCCTTTAATAAGAAGTAGCGCATCGAATATTTGTGGTTCCGCTAGTGTTACTTTTACTATACAAGCTTTACAAGGAAACACAACAGGTTTAAGGCTATATGATAGTGTTGGGCGCTTAATTGAAACCTTTAATGCAAGGGAAGCTATATATGTTGCTAGCTTAACTACTACCACTACGTTTTTTGTTTCTGCTTTGAATGGTAACTGTGAAGGTAGTCGAGAAGGAGTAGTAGTAATTTCTTCTCGAACTCCTGCACCCGAGCCCAAAACTTTTGCAACTTGTGCAGGTCAAACTGTTTCATTTACTATTGAAGACTTAACTCCTAACCGCGAATACCGCCTTTATCCTGATATTACAAGTACTTCGGTGGTGGCATTAGCGAATTTACCGCCCTATACTATTACTACTCCTGCTATTCAAACCAATACTACTTTTTACCTCACGAATTTTGAAAATAATTGTGAAAGTAGCCGGGTACCTATTACTGTAAATTCTACTTTAGTTCCTTCTGCACCTTCGGCAAGTAGTGAACGCAGGTGTGGTGCGGGGGCAATAACTATATCTGCTGCTATGGGTAGTTTAGCTGGTACTTCGATGCGCCTCTATGATGCTGCCCGGGGAGGTAATTTAGTAGACGTTGCAAATAGTTTTCCTTATATTTTTACTGTTACTCCTCCTGTTATAGGTACTTTTACCTATTATGTTTCTGCTGCAATAGGAAATTGCGAAAGCTCAAGAGTACCTGTGGTAGTTTCGGCGGGCCAAGAGCCTAGTGCACCCATAGTGCAGGAGCAATTCCGGTGCGGAGCAGGTAGTTTAAGTTTTACAGTTTTGATGGGTAATATTAAGGGCGAGAGTATTCAAGTGTATGATACTCCGCAGGGCGGAGCTCCTATAGCTACTTTGCAGGTAGCACCATATATATTTGTTACTCCTACTTTAAGTAATACGACTACCTATTATTTTGCAAGTATTGGGCAAGGGTGTGTAAGTTCAAGAGTTGCTGCAGTAGCTACTATTACCCCTCAACCTTCTGAACCACTAGCTTTGCCCGCTTGTGGTAATGAGCAGGTTATTTTTACTGTAAGCTCTGGATCGGTAGCGGGTGAAGAATTTCGGTTATATACCCAGCCCACAGGTAATGTGGCACCTATTATAGCGGTGCCTAGCACACAAAATCGTATAGTAGTCAATAATCCTACCCAGACTACTTACTACCTTAGTGCTGCTAATAGTCGTTGTGAAAGTCAGAGAGTGAGGGTGGAGCGAATAATAGGGGTTTCGCCTATTATTAGTTTTAATACTTCTGCTGAAAGTTGCTTTAATTTCGGGAGTATCACTGCCAGTGCTTCTGCTGGTGCTGGAGGATATGCCTATGAGCTTTATCAGGGGAATACTCTTATTGCCACTAATCGTACGGGTGAGTTTACTGCTATTAGGGGAGGGGTCTATCGTTTGGTAGTTCGAGATGGAAATGGATGTTTTGCGGAGGTAAATGCAAGGGTGGCTTCTATTCCAACCCCTGTGTTTACAAGTAATCCTACGGTAACTTCTAGTACTGCAACTATTAATTGGAGTGCTGTTCCTGGGGCTCAGAATTATATTCTACAATATCGTGCTTTGCCCGATGGTACTTTTACTACCCTACCGCCCATAAGAGCAGAACAAACAGGCATTACAATTACTGGTTTACAGCCGAATGCGCTTTATGAGGCGCGAGTACAAGCTGTTTGTACAGGGGGTAGAAACTCGGATTTCTCGCCTCCTATTTCATTTCAAACTTCAGATATTTCCTCTACCTCCTGTAGTTCTCCTACACGCCTTAGAGCTGATGTTGCGGTTAATACTGCTACTTTAAGTTGGGAGGCAGTAAATGGAGCTATTGGTTATAATATTTTGTATCAGAGGCTACCTGATGGAGCTGTTCAGCAAGTTACTAATCTCAGTAGTACTACTTTTATTCTAAGGGATCTTGTAGAAAATACTGAATATGCATTTCAGGTGCAAGCTGTGTGCAGAGGGGGCTTAACCTCAGCTTTTTCAGCGCGCCAGGTTTTTGTTACGGGAAATACCTCCGCAGTGTGCGCTATTCCTCAGAATGTAAGAGCAGAAGCAGGAATTAATGAGATATTAGTATTGTGGAATGCAGTGCCTAATGCTGTGAGTTATACCCTTCAATATAGAGAATTGCCAGGTGGAGCTCCGCAGTTAGTTACAGGAATTACTAGCACGAATTACCTAATAGGGAACTTAGAGGGAGAAAAGACTTATGAGGTAAGGGTACGGGCTAACTGTTCTAGTGGAATTTTTTCTGAATATTCTCAGGGTGTAGCTGCTACTGTGAGGTCTGGGGGTAGCGGGAACTGTGGTATACCAACGGGTTTATCTGTTAGTTTTCGTCCGGGGAATGTTGCCTTTTTGAGTTGGCAGCCTGTGACAAATGCCTTGTGTTATATTGTTTCGGTAGGTATTAAAGGACAACCTACTGATACATGGATTGATTACCTAGTTCCTGCACCAGGCACTTCCTTGGAAGTATTTAATTTGATACCAGGGAGAGAATACAGTGCTCGAATTCGCTCTAATTGCAGTTTATGTTCTATTAGAACAGGGCTTCGCTCAAGCTTCAGCGGTATTTTGGATTTTACGATGCCTCTAGCTCGTCAAGATCTAGAAGCAATAGCTTTAAGAGAAGTGGAGGCTTATCCTAACCCGAATACAGGAATTTTTCAAGTTTACTTTAATAAATCTAAAGATAGGATAAATGATTTGCAGTTTAAGGTTATAGATATGAGTGCGAGAGTAGTTTTGAAACGAGGAATTGCTCAAAAGGTTACAGAAAATAGTTGGCTATTGGATGTAAGGAACTTAGAGCCCGGAGTGTATATAGTAGAGCTAATAGCGGGAGATGGTGTAGAGCGAGTTCGAATTGTTAAAAATTAATTAAAATCCCCGCTAGCGTAGCGGGGATTTTTTATTTGTATTGGTATTTTGGTAGGGAGTAAATATATTCGGGTTAGAATAAATCAAAAAGATATGCTTACTAAATTGAATTTATATGTTTACTATTCTACATTAGCAATGGCGTATTTGGCAACTTTGCCGTTTATTCCCTATGCAGGGAGTTTTATTTTAAAGGTTTTACCTATATACCTATTAGCTTTTTTTATTTTTTACCAAAAGCGGTTGCCAGGAAGCTTTTTATTACTGGGGGGGGTATTATTTTGCTCTTTGGGGGATATTTGGTTGGAATTAGACTCAAAAAAATATTTTTTATATGGCCTTAGCTCTTTTTTGGTAGGGCATATTTTGTATGGGCTTTGTTTTTTTAGAAATTGGCAATATCGAGCTTCTAAAGTTTGGGGTATTGCCGTCATTTTCCTTTTTGGAATAGGCATGCTCTGGGTAATAAAACGCAATTTAAGTATACCCATGGAGCCTTTTTTCTTACCAATAGTTTTTTATGTTTTGACTATTTGCTTAATGAGTATTTTTGCTTTGTTTCATAGAGGAGATGAGTATAAATATATTTTTTCTGGTGCTTTAGTCTTTATGATTTCTGATAGCTTAATTGCCATAGATATGTTTATTTTTCGCCTTCCCAACCCTATGGGTTCATTTATAATAATGGTAACTTACTATCTAGCCCAGTATTTAATTGTTTGGGGCTTTTTTCAACAGAGTGAATTAGAAACTTCTGTTAAAAACTCTGCAGCATAAGTTGGAATAAATAAAGGTTAGTAAAGAAATATGAAAAAAGCAGTAAAAAAAAAAGAAGTATCTCAAAATTTAGGTAAAGTTGAAAAAGAATTAAAAGAATTATCTACTAATAATGGTGAAGGTAAAAAGTTTTCTTTTTGGGAAGAGAGGGTACAAATTATTTTTTTTATTCTTCTTTCTCTAATTTGCTACGGGAATACTATTAATCATGAGTATGCTGTTGATGATAAAAATGTAATTTTTCAAAATCAGTATACTAAAAAAGGAATTGCGGGTATTAAAGACCTACTTACAAAAGATAGTTTTCAGGGAGTGTATGGAGATAATCCGCAATTTTTACAAGGAGGTCGATACCGTCCTTTATCTCTAGTGATGTTTGCTATAGAGCAAGAAATATGGCCGGATACGGTAGAAAAACCTCGAAAACCCCATCCAGGGCATATTATTAATGTGCTTCTTTTTACGTTGTGCTGTATTATTATTTACCGGCTGCTAAGAGACTATATAGTGCCTTATTCTCCTAAAATTGTTTTTTTGACTACATTGCTTTTTGTAGTACACCCCATTCATACAGAGGCTGTAGCTAACATAAAAGGGAGAGACGAAGTGCTTTCTATGTTATTTTTAATGCTTACACTTTATACCTCGTTAAAATTTGTTAGAGAAAAACAATATAGATACTTACTGATAAGTTTAGTTGCATTTTTCTTAGGTTTACTTTCTAAAGAAAATGGATTAACTTTTATTGCAATATTACCTCTTACTTTATATTTTTTTGTTCCTCGCTTGACTTTAAGGCAGATTCTCAATCACTTTCTGCCCTTTTTGGGAGTTATTGTTTTATATTTGATTCTTCGCATTTCTTTTACAGGCTTAAATTTACAAGAAGACCCCAATGACGTTTTGAATAATCCTTTTTTGAATAAAAGTTTTGGAGAAAAGTACGGTACAATAATGTACGTGCTATTATTCTACATCGGTTTATTATTTTATCCTCATCCTCTTTCTTGGGATTATTCTTATAAACAAACTCCTTATTACCATTTACTGGATTTACCTTCGATAGCTTCTATTTTGTTGCATGTTGCAGCTTTAGGATTTGCCATTTATGGGTTGCGTAAAAGGAGCTTATATAGCTTTAGTATATTATTCTACTTATTTTCTATATTTATTGTATCTAATATTCTTATCAATATTGGGGGTTTTTTAGGCGAGCGTTTTTTATTTCAAGCTTCTCTAGGTTTTTTTCTTCTTTTTGTAAAGTTTTTAGTTGATATAGAGGAGTTTGCTCAATTTCGTTTCTTAAGGCAGCTTGGTTTTTCTATTGTAGTAATTGCTATTCTTAGTGTACCTTGCATTGCAAAGACAATTAGCCGTAACCAAGATTGGTATAATAATAAAGTAATTTGCTTAAAAGATACAAAAGCATGTCCTAATAGTGCGAAAATTAACGCAGCAGCAGGTAATACGCTGATTGAAATTGCTTTAGGAGAAAAAGATTCAATGGAGCGGATAAGAAAATTTAAATTAGCAGCTTATTATTTAGGTAGGGCAGCCGAAATATTACCTTCTTGGATAGAAGTGTATAAGGACTATGGAATGGCTTTGGCGATGAGTAAACAATATGAAAAAGCTGAAAGAGCTTGGCTTTCGGGTATTGCTCAAAATCCGAGTAGCCTTATAGTGCGGGACCTGAAAGCTAACCTTTCTATTTTGTACTATGAACGTGCGGTGGCGAAAATGAGTTCTAAGAATAATTTAGAGTTTTTGCAAGCTGAGCCTTTACTTCTAAAGTCTTTAGAATACAACCCACAGAATGAAATTGCACTTGATGCGCTAGGTAAATTTTATTTTTTACAAAAGGATTATACTAAAGCTATTTTATATTTCAAAAAAGCAGTTGCTTTGAGAAGTGAAAATCATGAGTTTTATTATAACCTAGGGGCAGCTTACCTAAATAGCGGTTACGTAGATTCGGCACAAGCTACATTTGAGAGAATTTTACGAGCTTATCCACAACATGCAGGAGCCCAGCAAGGACTAGCTATTATTAAAAATAGGAATAAAAAGTAATAAGAAAAGTACAGAATATTAGGTAATAAAAAATAATTTAATAAAATATATATTTGTTGATGTAAATATTTTCGATGCGTAAAACCGGTTTTTGGGATTGGATAATAAGTTTAACAACATTTTTTGTATGTGCGCTTTCAGCAGTGGCGCAAGGGGGGCTGGAGCAGTACTATGAGGCCGGTTTGCCATATATACGCTACTTTTCGCCCAAAGAATACGGCTATATGCCCAAAAATTGGTCGATTATTCAAGATAATAGAGGGGTCATTTATGTTTCCAATGAAGGGCATATGATTTTAGAGTATGATGGGGTTGCGTGGCGTTCTTTGGCTGCAGGTAATGCAGACGTATATTCGCTAGCATGCGATACTAAGGGAAGATTGTACTATGGAGGGGTAGGTCAATTTGGACTCTTAGAACCTAACACACTAGGAAATCTGAAAGAAGGCGTTCCTTTATCAAGTGTGTTATTAGAGGAGTTTCCAGAAGAAATTAAAAATTTTCGAGAGGTTTGGAGTACTTATTTTTTTCAGGGGGGGGTTTTTTTTCAAACCGATAAAGTTTTGTTTTATCTCAAAGAAAGTAGTTCTAAAAAAAAAGATTTCTTTACAAATACGAATACTTCTTCTTCCAGTTTAGATAAAATTAAAGCTAAAGCTAAAGTTCAGTGGGAGCTTAAGTACTTTAAACCTTTATCACAGTTTTATTTATCTTATTTAGTAGGGGATCGTTTTTTTATACATGATAAGTACATTGGTCTCTTTGAGTTTTATAATGACCAACTGAACTTAGTTCCGGGCAGCGAGATTTTTGCAGACCTCCAAGTTGCTACAATGCTTCCTTTTGATGCCTATAGAATACTAATTGGTACGCGAGAGAAAGGATTTTTTATATGGGATGGAAATTCATTTTTACCTTTTCGAACGGCTGCTGATAATTATCTACTAGAAAATTCTTTATACCATGGAACGGTGTTGCGAGAAGGGGGCTTTGCTTTTGCTACTTTGTTTGGAGGAGTGGTTATTATCAATAAGGAAGGATTTGTAAAACAATTTATCAATAAAAGCGTGGGGCTACCCGTAAACCAGGTGCACTGTACATTTGAAGATAAGGAAGGGGGATTATGGATTGCTTTAAGCAATGGAATTGCTCGAGTAGAATTACCTTCCATGCTTTCTCGTTTTAATAACCATTGGATGGAATGCACTCCATTTGAAATAGAAGGGTGCCGTGATATTGTTCGCCATAAGGGAAAGCTGTTTGCAGCTACTACGCAGGGTATTTTTGTATTCCATTCTACTCTTATAGCTAAAAATAATAGCCCTACAGTATTTATAAAACCACGTTTTGAGTTTATTGGGCAAAATAAGATTGAATGTTGGGACTTACTTTCTACTCATTCTTCGATATTAGCTGCTACTAAAAATGGGGTTTTTATAGTACAAGAAAAAGGAATTGAGGAGCAACCTATTATCGAAAGCTACGCTCGCAAGTTATTTCGTTCTGAAAAAGATACTAACTTAGTTTACGTAGCTACAAATAGTGGGGAGCTTTTTTTGCTTCAATATGAAAGGGGAATATGGAAAAATCTAGGCTTAGTTTCCATATTTGAATCAGTTATAGAGGTTATGACTGAAGATGTGCAAGGGCGGCTGTGGGTATCTACTAAAAGTCATGGCCTGGCAAGAATTACCCTAAACCTGAAAAAGTTACAAAGTTCTGCTATAGAATATTTTACTGTAGAACACGGCTTGGATGATAATAATGGTAATGTAGTTACTAGAATTGGTAAAGATATTTTTATTAGTAATACTGTTTTGTATGGTATTTTAATTTTTGATGAGGCTAAATACCAAGCTTTTTTGAGGGATAAAAAAACACGGCCTATCTATAAAACTAATTTTTTTGGAAGTATATTTGGAGCAGGTTCTGATTATGTGATTTTCAAGATTCACGTAGATCACGAAAATAGAGTTTGGTTTTTTTCAACGGATGGTAAAGATAGCAAGTTTAAGATTCATTTAGCGATTAAAAAGGAAAATGGTTCTTATTATGTTCGTGAGCTTTTGTATAATAATTTTATTGATTTTTTGACTGAAGCTTTTTTGGTAGAAAAAGATGGAACAATTTGGTTTGGGGGCCTTCCGGGTATTGTTCGTCTTAATTCGCCAACTCCTTTTTTACGAAAAACTACATTTCCCGCTCTTTTGAGAGGAATAATGTTAATAGTTAATTCGGCTCGTAGAAGTGAAATAACAAAGGATAAGTATTACCCTTTTGAAGATAATTCTAGTTATATATTCAAAGGGTATATGACTGAAAACTATAAGCCTATTCCTATAAAATATGAAGATCGTTCTATTAAGATTGAATATGCTCTTCCTAGTTTTGACCGCAAAGACGCTAATGAGTACCAGGTTTGGCTAGAAAGACCTCGCTCAATTTTTCATATTATTTATTCTTTTTTTGAAAAGTGGTTTGTAACTACATATTATTTACCCTCTGAATGGTCTGCGTGGGAGCCGGTAGCATTTAAGGAGTATGATAATTTGGATCCTGGAGAGTACACTTTTCATGTTAAAGCTAGGAATGTATACCAAAACATTAGTTCTGAAGCGACTTTTACTTTTGAAGTGTTGCCTCCTTGGTATCGTACTTGGTGGGCAACTACTTTGTGGTTAATTTTATCAGCGCTAGGAGTGTATGGTATTGTAAGATGGCGGACTCAAAGGCTAGAAAAAGAAAAGCAAATCTTGGAATTAAAAGTAGATGAGAGAACGCGAGAACTTAATCTTACCCTAGAAGATTTGAAAAAGACTAATGAAAAATTAGAAGCTGCTAATAATGAAATACAAGAAAAAAATATAGCTTTACAAAAGCAGAATGAGGAGCTAGAGCAAAAAAATAGGCAAATTGAAATACAAATCGAAGAAATTTCAAAACAAAATGCTGTTATTTTGGAGCAGTCTGCCATTATTGTGGAGTCGGAAAAAAAGAATGTCATGGCCGAGTTTACTTCTATTGTGGCTCATGAGGTAAATACTCCTTTGAGTGCTTTTCAAGGCACAATTCGCAATGTTCGTAATGCAATAGAATACCTGATTCAACAGCAAATTCAAAATCTCCACGTTAATGGTGCAGAGAAGCAATTGCTTCTAGAACTTTTAGAAAATGCTCAAAGGTCTTCTATAAAATTTTCCACTGCAGAGGAAAGAAAATTACGAAGGCAATATGAGAAAGTACTAGAAGAAGCAGGCCTAGAACAAGCTGAAGAAATAGCCCAAATGCTTATTCGCAATAAGTTTGTAGGAGATATTATACCCCTTATACCTGTCTTTAGAGTTTTAGGTACTGAAGCAATTCACTTTATAGACTTTGCAGGAAATTTATGGAGAAATATAAATACACTTGACAATTCTTCGGCAAAAGCATTAAAAATTGTAAGTATTCTACGAGAAATTGTAAAACCCGATACCGATAAGCCTATTGAAGTAAATATTGTTGAAACTATTCGACATATTTTGACCCTTTATGAATATTATTTAGTACAGGGTATTACAGTAGAAACCCACTTTGAAGATTCGCTTACTATTTTAGGCTACCCGCAGGAACTAATGCAACTTTGGAGCAATATCATTATGGCTGATATTAAAGCAATGAATAACCAAGGAGTACTCATTATTAATGCTTGTAAAGCCGAGGGGGGGATAAAAGTAGAGTTTGTTGATAATGGTCCTCAGATTCCCGAAGAAGTATTAAAGCGAATTTTTATGGTAGATACAATAGCTAGAAGAGCCCAAGATAACACTGGCAAAAGCCTTGCTTCGTGTAAAAATATTGTAGAAAAGCATAACGGCAAAATTGAAGTTACTAGCTCCCCTGAGCAAACAAAGGTTTTTGTATGGCTTCCCTTTGACCCTGAGGCAGTGTAGGCTAAATTATTTTCATATTTGCATGAATTCTAAAAATACTCGAAAGTTAATTACTAACATTGGAGCCCTCCTGCAAGTAGAGCAAAATGTGTGGGTAGAAGGTAAAGATTTAGACGTAGTTCCTCATATTTATGATGCTTATTTATTAATTGAGGGAGAATTTATTAAAGATTATGGGTCTATTTCCTCATGCCCCCGGGAGTATGATGAGCTGATTGATGCTAAGGGAGGATGGGTGCTTCCTACGTTTTGTGATTCTCATACTCATATTGTATTTGCGGGCAGCCGTGAAAATGAGTATGTGCAAAGAATTTTAGGAGCTTCTTACGAAGAAATTGCTGCTAAGGGGGGAGGAATATTAAACTCTGCAAAGTGGCTACAACAGGCAAGCGAGGAAGAATTACTTTTAGGAGCTTTTGCTCGGGCCCAAGAAGTGATAAGTTATGGGACAGGAGCCATTGAAATAAAAAGTGGCTATGGGTTGACCGTTGAATCAGAGCTTAAAATGTTACGGGTAATTCAGCGTTTAAAGTCTTTATTGCCTATACCTGTCAAGGCTACTTTTTTAGGGGCGCATGCTATTCCTATAGAATATCAAACGGATAGAGCAGGTTATATTTCCCTTATCATTAATGAAATGCTACCTAGGGTGGCTGAAGAAAGATTGGCTGACTATTGTGATGTTTTTTGTGATAAGGGCTTTTTTACTCCACAGGAGACGGAGCTTATTTTAGAAGCGGCTTGGAAATATGGTTTGAAGCCTAAAATTCATGCTAATGAGTTAGATTTTTCTGGCGGGGTACAGGTAGGAGTAAAAATGCAGGCTCTTTCTGTAGATCACTTGGAATGCAGTGGGCAGGAAGAAATTGATATTCTTAAAGGCTCTTCCACTATACCCGTATTTTTGCCAGGTACTTCCTTTTTTTTGAATATTCCTTATGCTCCAGCAAAAAAATTTCAAGAGGCGGGCTTAGGGTTTGCCCTTGCTAGTGATTATAATCCTGGCTCCTCTCCAAGTGGCAATATGAAGTTTATACAAACACTAGCATGTTTGTATATGCATATAACCCCTGAAGCTGCTCTTAATGCTACTACAATAAATGGGGCTTATGCTATGGAAGTTGCTTCTGAATTAGGTTCCATTAGCAGAGGTAAAATGGCTAATTTAATACTTACTAAGCCTATTCCTTCTTTAGCTTATATGAGTTATGCCTATACGCAGAATATCATAATGCATGTATTTTTAAAAGGGGAAATTTTTGTACCTCAAGCAGTAGGTTAATTAATGGTGGACTGGGGCTTAAGTTTGAAGCGATTTATTAAGTTATGAATTGCTTTTCTGGCATCGTATTGTAATTTGTAGGGGCGCTTACTTCCATGTAAGCGAAAGGTAAGCAGAGTTTTTCGAAAATCTTCTTTTTCAAATTTGTGGCTATAGATAATATCTATTTTATAATCGACGTACGATCCATGTACTCCTTGAATATGTAACTGAGCAATGCTTGAGTGTAATATAATTTCAGGAATATGTAAAGTTTTATTATGAAAAAATAAGTTTTTTCCTACTATAGTAAAAGGAACCTGTTCTAGGTATTTCTTCCTTAATAAGCCCCTTAATTTCATTAATGTTTCAAAATTTTGTAAGTTGCCCTCTTCAATGGCAAAATTGAAGTGCATTTGCGTTTGTGAAAAATCATTTTTTAGCGTATAAGGTACTTTATCTGTTAGACGTACTTGTGCCGAGAATAGGCCGCTAATTTCATCGGCGGTAAGAAAATCTTGGTTAAAATTATTTAATCCGCGAAATAGTTCTTTGATTTCGATTTTATGAAACTGAATTTGGGTATAAAGGTGTATCGAATCTGTTTTACTTGCATCTATCTTTCCACTAATAGTGGCTGTGCCTTTACAAAATTCTGTTTCTAGGCTTTCTATTTCTACTATCTGATTCTTTAAGTTGGCTAGAAGTTGAATATTATGGAAGGTCAGGGAATCAAAATAGGCTTTTTTAATGTGCGCCCTGGCTACTAAATTAGCTTGAGCAGGTAGCCATAATTGAAATCCGGCTTCTGGTTTTTTTCGATTTTTGCTAAGTATATTTCGAATGTTAACAAAGTGAGTCGAAAAAAAGAGTTTGGCATATAACATTTCTTTTTTCAAGTATAAATAAGGTAGTAGATTAGTAAGCGTCCCCCGTATTTCAAAAGGACTACCATCCATCCATCCCGTAAAAGAGTGTAAGTTAACACCCTTGCTATCAAAGTAGATTTCTGCATGTATATTTTCAAAAGGAAGATTCCTTTCTTTGAAAGAAAAAGATAAATCTTCTAATATTACTTTTCCTTTTTGAGGAGTATACAAAATAGAGTCTGATTGAGTAAAGTGCCTGAGCTTGCCAGCTAGCGCGATATTCATTTTGACTAGCCCTTTGTGAGCTTCGATCATAGGAAGAGAAAAATAGCTAAGAAATAAGGGTATACTAATTTGAGAGTGTAGTTCTGCCTTTACATTTTGATCTATCCAGTTATCTATGTGAATAGCAGCGCTAAAAGAATAATTTTTTATTTTACCCGAGATAGAATCAATTAAAAAGGGGGTATTTTTGAAATTTTGCAAATGATTTTCATTTAGATTAACCCGAAAATTAAGATTGCGAATATTGAGCTTACTTTTAACTTTTTGGATTTCCCAGTTTTTGAAATGTAACTCTAAGGTGGCCTTTTGTAATTTATTTTTTTTCCAGTGTGGCTCAAATTTTCCCTTTATTTCTATTTCGCCCTGAAGCTGTAGTGGAGAGGAAGAAGAATTAGTATAAGTGCTAGAGTTTATTTCTAAATTAGTAAATAACTTTTCAAGGTCGTTACTTGCTGTTTTTAGTTGTAGGAAAAGGGTAGGTTGAAAGTATTTAGTTTCATCCCACGTAAGTTGTGCTAGAACCATTTCTGAAGGATTGGTCATAAAAAGATTTTTGATTTGTAAAATTCTATTTTGCAATAAAATGTGCGCAGTGATATGGTCGAAGGTGAGGTTGCGGTAGGTGCAGTGTTGTGCCCGGAGTTGGATATTTAAAGATAGGCTATCGGGCAAATGAAACTCTTGATTTTTTTCTTTTTGGGGTATTTTTCTTTTTTTGCGTCTCTTTTTAGGAAGAGACTTCATTTTTTTTAATGTTTCTAAGAAGTCATCAATATACCAATTACTAGCTTGTACATTAAGTTGCACTTCCAAAGTGGCTTTTTTACCAATAAGGTAAGGAATGATCTGATGGATTTTGCCCTTACACAAAAAATTTTGATTGTTAATGGCGCCCTGAATTTTTTCAATAAGAATATCATTATTTTGAAATTGAAGTCTGCCCAATCCGTGTGAAATAGCAATTGGCCAATTTTCTGGCTTCAAATTAATGCTGTCTAAATGGATATAACCATCATAATGAAACTTATCAATAGCATTAGTATTAGCTAAGTTTTTGAAAGGGCCTTGGAAAGAAATATCCACTTGCGCAATACCACTAGCAGAGCTTTCGAGCGAAATACCCGCCAAGCGAAAAAGTTCTGCTATATCTAACTTTCCTTTGAGCATACATTTTATTAATATTTGGTTAAAGTCATAGATACTAAATTTTCCGTGGAATAAATTTTGGGCAATTTCTCCTTGGAAATATTCAATAGATAAAGTTGTGGTAGCTAGGCTGTTATTGTTTCCATTCGTGTAATATCCTTTTAAAAAAAAGTTTTCTATCTTTCCCTGTGTTTTCAAATTTTTTATGCCTACTTTCTTGCATTCAAAGTTTAGCTTAAAATTAGGGTTTTGTAAGCTATCGTATACGCCTTGGACGTAGCCCCAGAGTGTTAAATTTCCTTTGCTATGATAATTCATGAGTAACTCTTCAATATGAGAGGGCAATAAGCTGACAAGGGTTTGCAAATTTCCTGAATGTGAAGAAAGTTTTAGGTCGTATTCTTTTCTTCGAGGTAAGCTTTTGTATTTTCCTTGGATTATAATATTAGTTCCTACTAAATTTAGGGTAGAGGTAGGAAGAAAAATCAAAGTTTTACTTCTTTTGTGGTAATTAAGGCTTAAGGCTAAAGAATACGGCTTATTATAAAGCAGACTAAATTTGGGGGTAGAGTACCCTTGGGTGTAGCCATTTGCTAAAATGGTAAGGAGTGTGTTTTCTTTTTTATTGTGAATTTTGAATTTCGATTGCTGTATATATAATTGAATTTTACTTTTTTTAGGGACTGAAGCGAAAGCAAGAATTGAGTTTTGGATGGCTAGGGTATCAATAATTAGTTCTTTAGTAGGCTTAGACGGATTGATATTTTTTCTTTTGAAGAATTGATAGTTGGGAATCCAATTTTCATTAATCTTAAAATTAAATTTTGCATTTTTTATTTGGATAGATTGAATTTTTTTAGGCGCTGCACCCTGAGCGAAAAAGAAGTGTAGAGGATGTATCTTAACATAGGCTTTTTCGACGAAGGCAGCTTTTTCTCTGATTTGAGGATCTGTACCGTAAATAATAACGTTATGTAGAGTAAGGATAGAAAGAGGAAAGTACTCAAAGCTAATATTAATTTGAGCCTCCTCCACAAAAACTTCTGTCTGAAAGATATTAGTAAGTAGAAGACTAGCTAAACGACTTTTTTGTGTATAAACTGAGGTTAGAAGTAAAATTAAAATACCAATGCTTATCCCACGAAGGGAAATAAAGGAAATAAAATATTTTAAAATTAAAATTTTTCTACTTAAACCCTTATGCACCGAATGTTATAGATGGTTAATAACTAAAAATTTAAGCTTTGAATGTACTAGGAGTTACCAATATGGGCTAGCAACAAAAAATACATAAGACGTAATATAGATTGAGGAATAAAACTATTATATTTTTTGCAATAATCTTAATTTGAGTGCAAATTTAAGGCTGTTAATGAGTTAGCGATTTTATCTATATAATTTTCAGACTTATCAATGAATTCAAGCTACCCAATTAGTAAGTTTAGGGAATTTATTCAGAAACAAAGTAATACTATCTGGGAAGATCCAGTTGAATTTTTGCGCCTGCTCAATGAAACTATAAATGACTCTGCTGAGAATGAGTTATTAGCCAAGGCACTAGATTTTTCACTGCCCCAAATGTTGAAAGCTGAGGCAAGAGAAGGAAGTAATAATCGGCTAGGTCTTATTCAAAAATTTACTTATCCACTAGCTAATAAATTGAATATTAGTGAGCAACAAGCTCAGTGGGTAGTTATGACTTGGGCAAGCGGCTTAGGGCTTATAGAAGATTCTTTTACTAAGGAATATCAGCCTTTAAGTAAAGAAGAACTTCAAAAAAAAGCTAAGCTTTGGAAAAGCCTTCCTTCTATTTGGAAGGAAATTTTTATAGAGCATTTAAATGCTACCATTTCAGAGTCTAATTTTGAAGCCCTTGAGCGTCTACATCACTTGCATAAAATAGATTGCACGGAAAAAAAGGTAAATGATTTAGAAGCTTTAGCCCTAACACCCTTCTTAACAGAGTTATATTTAGAGCATACTCGCATAGAGGACTTATCCCCTTTGAAGCACTTGCTTTATTTGCGAGTCTTAGATATTGATGAAACTCAAGTTAGTAGTTTAGTTCCTTTGAAGGACTTAAAAAGTTTAAAGCATGTGTCTTTCAGTTATACTAGAGTTCATAATTTGGAGCCCTTAGCTAGTTGTACAGAATTAGAAGTGATTGAATTTTGGGGTTGTAAAGTTAATACTTTGCAGCCTCTTGCTAACCTAAAAAAGGTACAAGTACTTTATTGCTGTGAAACCGAAATTACTAGTTTAGAACCTCTTAGAGAGTGGAGGGAATTACGAAGGTTATATTGCTTCCTTACTAAGATAGACTCAATAGAGCCTTTGCGGGGGCTACAAAATTTGGAGGAGCTTGATATTAGTAATACCATGGTGAGTAGCCTAGAACCGCTTCGTGGCATGCAAAAGCTTAAAACACTTAATTGTGGTGCAACTAAGATTACTTCCTTAGACCCTTTAGAGAATTGTTCAAATCTACAAAATTTGTACTTTGAGCAAAATGATATCGTAAGTATTGCGGCACTAAGAAATTTGAAAAAGTTGCAGGAAATTAACTGGTCTCATACTCTAATTACTAAAGCTGATAAAGAGTTCTTTTTAAGAAATAACCCCGATTGTAAGGTAGTAAATGTAAAATAGCTTAAAGTAAAAAAGTATAAAGCATATAGGAATTTAAAGAATGTGTAAAGCAAGTAAGCATTTAAGGTCGGGTATTACTTGTTTAGACCATTCAAAATTTTGATTCCAACTTTCCATTTCTTTTTCTAACTTTTGACGGCGATATTCTCTAATTGAGAGGATGCCCACCTTTTGTAGCTGCTTTAGCTGAAATGCATAAGACTTTTCCTTATTGGTTTTTATTCTATCTGCATTTACAAGAAGGAGCTTTTCTTTTTCTTGAAATTGGGGCGCAAGTACTTTTTCAATAACTGTTTGCATTAAATAGAAGGCTTGGTTAGCTAATTGGTTAGGGTAAGCGGTTAATTTTTCAAAACAGCCTTCCTCCTCGGATAGTTTTTCCCAAATGATTTGTGCTAAATTTAGATCTAGTTCGCCGGCTTCTGTTATGTAGAGTGGCTGTATAATCTGATGAGCTTCAAATTGATTTTTTACTTCTAAACGCCATAGGCTCCAAAAACCAGGTAGAGCTTGAATACCGCTGAGCTTGACGCTAGGCATTACTTGACTTTCAGTATAAGGAGTGGCTTCAGAGAGAATATTTTGAATAATTTCATGTTGCAAAGATAGCGGCTCAAGTAAAGGATTTATTAGGCTTTCTTTAATATTGAAACTATAGATTTGTGGCTCTGCATGAGTAGGGTAAGCGAATTTTATACCATTTAATAAATACTGGAAGGGTATATTTTTGCTTCTCAAATAATTAATAGTCATTTTTTCTAGCCATTCTGGCAAGACACTTTGTTGGATGGTTTCAGCTCTATCGGTAGGTAGCTGTTCTGTTAATACAGAAGGAAGGGCTCCTTCAGTGCTTTTGTATTGTTCTAATTTACTTTGAATTTCACTTAGCCAATTTTGACTTTGTTGTTCGAAGCGTGCTGGGTCTAGTAAGGAAGTGAGGTAAAGTTGGTTAAGACTATCTCGTTCAATAGTACTATCTAGAACATCAGCGGTTTTATCGATGCCTAATTCTTCTAAGATTTGGTTAAGCTTTGTTTCTACCACTTCGTATACTCTGCGGTCTATAGAGTTATCGAGCATAAAATTAAGGGCAAGTACTTCGTATTTTTGACCAATTCTATCTACCCTTCCAATTCGTTGTTCTACTATCATGGGATTCCATGGCATATCGTAATTAATTACAATATGGGCAAATTGCATATTCAAAGATTCTCCAGCTGCATCTGTAGAAATCAAGATTTGAGCTTTTTCTTTGAAATTTTTTAATGCTTCTACTCTCTCTTCAAATTCCATGGAGCCGTTGATGTAAACGCAGGTGTATCCGCCCTTTTCTTCTAAGACTTTTTTTAGCATGAATTGGGTGCTAGTAAATTCTGTGAATATGAGAAATTTAAGCTTAGGGTCTCTTTTTTGCCTTTTTAATTGTTTAAGGATTTCTAGTAGACGTTCTACTTTTGCATCCATTTCAGTCGCTAAAGTTTCCTGGGCAAGAGTAATTAGGTTTTCTAAGATCTCCAGCTCCATATCAAATTTAATTTTTGTTTCTTCCATTAAAGCCCCTATTTGGGCTTCAAAATCAGGGTCTAGCTGTCCTTCAAAGGTTAAATCTTCTAGATTGGAAAGTACTCCACCCCGAGTAGCTTCATTTTTTCTATCTCTTAAGCCGTTAGCCCTTCTTTGCATAGCATCTAGGATAGCTTGAGTGGAACTACTCATCATTCTTTGGAAGAGAACCATTACAAAACCATATTGCTTATTTTTGGTTTGTACCGCTAAATTGTAACCAGTTATTACGTAATTACTAACTGCCTCATATAATTCTATTTGTTTTTTATGACGAATAGGGTCGTAGGTGACAGTTACTTTTTCGGTTCTTCTTTTATTGAAAAGTGGTCTACCACTGTAATCGACAGCTTGTCTTTTTTCAGTGCGTATTACATAGGGTTCAAGTTCTGGGATAGTGGGCATTCCTTCTCCGGCAAAAGCATCTGCGTCTAATAGCTGTAAAATACGGCGAAAATGGTCGCTTTTTCCACGGTGAGGAGTAGCTGAAAGAAGTAGTACATTGGGAATAGCATTACATAGTAAATCTGCCATTTTATAGCGGCTTACTGTTTGGTGGCTTCCGCCTACTTTATGGCATTCGTCAATAATAAGTAAATCGAAATCTGCTTCCACTACCATCTGAATTCGGAAGCGGTTGTGTTCCTCTAATTTTTCTTTACTCCACCCCTGGCGCATTTCTAGGGGCCTTAGTGCATCGAGCGGCACAATGATTTGATTATTTTGTGTCCAAATATTAATCTCCGCCTCGGCTTCAATCTTAGAAAAGGTACGGCTCAAAGAATTAATAGCTTCGCTATCGTATATATGGAAAGTTTCATTAAAATGTTTTTTAAGTTCTTGTTTCCACTGCAATACTGCCGATTTGGGAACGATGATTAAGGTCCGTTTTACAATTCCTCTAAGTTTAAGCTCCTTCAAAATAAGTCCTGCTTCAATAGTTTTACCCATTCCTACTTCGTCTGCAATAAGAAAGCGGACGTATTGCCCAGACATTACTTTTTCTAGAGCTAAGATTTGATGAGGTAGCGGAATGACGTTGCACTCGAAAGGAGCTAATATATTTTTCGTATTCATTTCATTCTGAATACGGGCAGCCATTGCTCTAAAGGCAATTTCAAAAGCTGAGGGCAGACTTTCTTGGAGTTCTAGTTCAGATTCGGGTACATCAAGAATTTGCCCGCTGGAAAGGATACGAATTTGAACAATACTTTTACCAAAAATTTTTTGTTTTTTGAGTATTTCGATGCTTTTGCCTTGGTATTTCATTCGTTTTTATACTGAATAGTCAATAGCTCAAAAGCTATTTGCCAAATCGAAAGAAGCTAAATTTTTTTTAAAAATTTACTTTCCTGTAATTCGAATTTCTGTTCTTCGATTAATAGCTCTACCTTGGGGGGTGCTATTAGGAGCAATAGGAAAATCTTCTCCAAAGCCTACGGTAGTAAGACGATGGGGTTCAATGCCTCTACGTACCAGAGCTTTTTTTACGGCTTCGGCTCTTCTAAGCGATAGTTGTTTATTGTGTCGGTGGCTGCCTACGCTGTCTGTGTGGCCACGTAGTTCTATTGTTAGGGTGGGGTAGCGAGTCAGCAAATCAAAAGCTTTTTGTAAGGCTGTTTCTGATTCTGGTTTTAGAGTAGCTTTATCATGGTCAAAATAAACATCTAGCAGCAAGATTTGCCCTACTTGCGGCTCTTCGTTAGCAGAAACTGTATCGGTGGGATTTGTCTTCGGAATACTTGCTTTTGTGGAAGAAATAGGGTTTTCTGAATAGGCTTGAGCTATTGTGATGCTATCTGGCTTCCAGTCGGGTCTAGAATTATCGATTACAGTCTTTAGCTCTATTATTTTTTTATTAGGTAGGCAAAGTTTAATTATTATTTTTTGTATACCCCAATATTCTGGCTTAATTTCTAACAAATAGCCGTTGCTATACTTTTGGTAAATATCATTAAAAGCTGCTAGAAAGTCCTTACTGCTATAGATATGATAGAAGCTGCCTCCTGTTTGAGTAGCAATCGTTTGTAGTGTGTCGGCAGCAATATAGTGGCCAAAGCCAATTACGTTAATTGGAATTTTGTGGGTAGTAGCCAAATAGAGGGTAGTATCTAGGGAAGTTTTAGAAGCATTATCCATTCCGTCGGTAAGTAAGATAACACTTTTCTTATAAAAGCCACTAGCTTTTATCATATCATTAATACCTACCAGGAGAGCATCTCGTAAAGCGGTTTTAAATCCAAATTTACCTAAGCCATTCATTCGAAATCGCTTTTTGATTTCTGCGTAAGGTTTAAGTAAGGGTACTTCTTGCTCTACTCGGTGGTCAAATTTAATGATAGAAACAGCATCATGGCTTTTTTTTATTTCTTTAAGAAAATTATCAGTAGCTTGTTGTAAGATTTTTGCTCTTTTATGCCCCATGGAACCGCTGTGATCTAGGATAATTGCAAAAGCTAAAGGAGTTTTAGGGTTAAAAGAGAATTCTTTGAGGCTATATTGCTTAATATTTTTTTTATATTTATCATATTCAACTGTAACGCCGCACCATATGGCTCTATTGCTGGGGGTAGTAGCCCCTGCATACAGGACCCCAGCAGAATCTAGCAGATGAAAGTAAATTTGAATTTTTTGAGAATCTACTTCTGTACGAGTAATTTGGGAAGCTTCACTAATAAGGGTAGGATTAGTTAAAGTTTTACGGCTAGAAAAAAACAAAGGCTTATAATCAGGGGGAATGGAATCCTTTACACATAAAGGTTCGCCTGCTTTGTAGGCAGCTTTTTGCGTAGTGTTACAACCGGCTAAAATTATACTCACAAGGACAGGTGTAGTAAAAAATAGGCTAGCCATACGCTGAAAATAGATAGCAAGCATAGGAAGTAGTACTTATGAGTATAATTTCTAACAAATTTAGTAACCTAGAACTATTTATTAATGTTGAATCTTTAATTTTGGGTAATTAACTCCACTTAACTTTGTAAAGTACTACGCAAACCTTTGGTAAAAAGTTCTTGGTGTTTGGGTAGCTTAAATAATAGAAAAAATTGAAAAGTTATAAAGCAATTGGCGTAATGGCAGGTACCTCTCAAGACGGAATAGATTTAGCTGGGGTACTTTTTTATAAAGACAAAGCGGGAAAAGAATGGTGTTGGGAGTTAGTACATGCAGTTACAGTTCCATATTCACAAGAATGGTCTCTAAGGCTAAAGGAAAGCATTTCGCTACCCGGGGCCGAAGTTGCTAAATTGCATACTGACTATGGTCATTTGTTAGGGTTTGTTTTACGCCAGTTCATTATAGAAAGCGGCTTTGTTCCGGATTTTGTTGCTTCACATGGAGCTACTATTTTTCATCAGCCAGAACGTCATTTTACTTTTCAGCTCGGGTGTGGAGAGACGATAGTATCTTATTTAGAAGTACCCTTAATTTGCAATTTTAGAGCCCGCGATGTGGCTTTTGGAGGACAGGGTGCACCGTTAGTGCCAGCAGGGGAACGGGCTTTATTCAAAGAGTATTCTGTGTTTCTGAATTTAGGAGGAATTGCTAGTATTGGTGTGCATCATCCTACTCAGTTTGATATAATAACTTGGAAAGGGAAAATAGGGGAGGTTTTGGGGTGGGATATTTCACCCTGTAATCTGGTTTTGAATTACTTAGCCCAGAAGACAGGAGTCCTATTTGATAGAGACGGAGAGTTGGCTCGTAGCGGAAAAATAAACTCAGAGTTGTTACAGGCTCTAAAGGATGCGCCTTATTATGCCCTTTTTCCACCTAAAACTTTGGGTAGAGAATGGGTAGAAGAGAATGTATTTCCTATAGTTGACCGTTTTAATGTTAGAGACGGATTGCATACTTTTGTAGTACATTTAGCCCAGGTAATTCAAAATGAACTGGAAAAATTCAATATTCAGAATACAAAAATATTAGTGACGGGTGGTGGAGCGTTTAATATTTTTTTGGTAGAGCAACTTAGGGCTGCTTTGGCAAAGTTGAATATAGAAGTTATTCTTCCTTCTAAGGAAATAATTGCTTATAAAGAGGCCATAATTTTTGCTTATTTAGGGTTGGCTTGTTTATTAAGAATTTCTAATGTTTGGGCAAGTGTTACAGGGGCCAAACAAAATTCAATTGCTGGCAGTATTCATTTACCTAATAATTCCAAAATCAGTTTATTGTTATGAAGTTCTACTGTGTTGCGGGAGAAAATTCAGGTGATTTGCATGGTTCTTTTCTAGTAAAAGCGTTGCTAGACCAAATGCCAGGAATACATATTAGAGGGGTAGGGGGGGAGCGTATGCAAGCTGCTGGAATGGAGCTCTTTCTCAAGAATGATAGCCTTAATTTGATGGGATTTGTAGAGGTAATTAAACATCTACCCCATTTGCTTCATACGTTAGAAGCTGTAAAGAGGGATATTATTAATTTTCAACCCAATGCAGTAATATTAATTGATTATCCAGGTTTTAATTTGCGGCTAGCCAAGTATTTAAAGCGCCATGGGATAAAAGTGTATTACTACATTTCTCCGCAAGTTTGGGCGTGGAAAGAGAGTAGAATTAATATTCTCAAGGAGTGTGTGGATAAATTATTTGTGATACTACCCTTTGAGGTTGACTTTTTTGAGCGACATGATATTCTGGCGGAATTCTATGGACATCCCTTATTAGATGCTATTGCAAGCTATGTGCCTGCTCCCTTACCGCCGGAGGTGAATCCAGAAAATAAGTCCATCATTGCAGTTTTACCAGGGAGCCGTGCACACGTGGTACAAAGAATGTTACCTGCTTTTCTGTCTTTAATCCCTTATTTTCGGGATTATCAATTTATTATTGCAGGTACTCATAATATCGATACTCGTTTTTATCAAAAATATATAGCCTCTACGCCGGCAACTTTGGTAGTGGGCAAAACTTATGATTTAATGAAAGCCGCCGATTTTGCTTTGGTTACTTCAGGAACTGCCACTTTGGAAACGGGCCTTTTTCAGGTTCCAATGCTAGTGGGATATAAAGGAAATTGGCTTTCTATGGAGTTAGCAAAACGACTAGTCAAAGTGAAAAGTATTACTTTAGTAAATTTAGTATTGGACCAGCCCTTAGTACCCGAATTTATTCAAAATGATCTGACGCCACGAAAGCTGGTACCTGTTATCAATCAATATCTTCGGTCTCCTACTTTTGCACAACAAACTAAATTAGCATTGGCAAAATTACCTGGCCTCCTGGGAGGAGTAGGTGTATCAGAAAGACTAGCAAAAAGAATTATAGCACTAAATATTTGAAATATGGCTTTTGGATTACTTCAAGGGAAAAAAGGAATAATTACAGGTGCTTTAGATGAGCAATCGATTGCTTGGCAGGTAGCTTTACTTGCTAAGGAGGAGGGGGCTGAAATAATATTAACCAATGCACCGGTGGCAGTACGACTTGGTAAAGTACGCCAATTGGCAGAGCTTTTACAAAGTGAATTTATTCCTGCAGACTTAGTATCGGAGGAAGACATTATACAGTTATATCAGAGGACGGTAGATACTTGGGGCAAGATTGATTTTCTTTTACATTCGGTAGGAATGTCGATGAATGTACGAAAAAATAAGCCCTACACAGATTTGAATTATGATTTTTTCCATAAGACTTTGGATATCTCGGCTATTTCTTTACATCGCTTGTTACAAATTGGGCTCAAAATGGATATATTTAATGAATGGGGGTCGGTAGTAGCTCTTACTTATATTGCGGCTCAGAGATTTTTCCCTAAGTATAATGATATGACGGAAGCAAAAGCTCTTTTGGAGGCAATTACGCGGCACTTTGGTTATTACTTAGGAAAAACTAAGAGGGTTCGAGTAAATACTATCTCTCAGTCGCCTACTCCTACTACAGCGGGTTTAGGTATTCCGGGATTTGATAAAATGCTAGTATTTTCTGAGAAATTATCCCCTCTGGGAAATGCCACTGCTAGAGAGTGCGCAGGTCTAGTAATTTTTTTATTTTCTGATTTAAGCCGAAAGATAACTATGCAAAACATTTTTCATGACGGTGGTTTTTCTCAAACAGGCCTAACTGAGGAATTACTTGAGCTTTTGTAAACTAAATACTCCTACCTAAGTAATTTAGAAATTATTAGAAGGATTATTGGAATTACTTAGGTAGGAGTACTGAAAGAGGAATAAGATTTAGTTTTTCATGTCTTCTATAATTGCAAAGCTTTTTACTATTCTATCAAAGATAGGTTCATATTCAGCTTTTTTGTGGGCTCGGGTAGTAGTGATAATTTGATAAACATAAATTTCATCTAATAACATATAAACTTTTTGAAAAAAAACTTCATTTTTATTATTCTCATTCTCCTCTAGCCGAACGGATAGGCATTTGGCTTTTCTTCCGCCTATTTCTAAAGTCTCTTCATGAAGAAGCTGATATTCTTTCCCCCAATTGATGGACTCTTTAAAGTCCTGATAAATTTCTTCTAAGGAGGGGGTAGATAAGTCTTCGGCTAGGTCTTGTTCGAATATTTCAATGTTTAGAAACTCAGCAAAGTTAGGATCTTTTTCCTGGGCAATAGGGTCATAAAAATCTAGTCCTGTAAATTCTTCTTCTTCCTCTGAGGGTTCTTCGCATATCCAATTTGCAGGTATTTCTATTGCAAAACAAAGGTCTTGATTAATATAAGGTACAAACTTCATAATAATGAATAACTTATTAGTGGTTTTCTGGCATTAATATAACTTCAATTAAGTTTTGATGGTTAAAATAGAAGTTACTTTTTTCTTGTAATTCTTGTGTACTCAGGCTTTGAATGTAATCGGGTATTTTTAAAACTTCTTTAGGACTTAATTGATAGAAATAAATATTTTCTAGCAAGCCTAGCCAAAAACTATTTTTTTTGAGGGCAGTTTCTCTTTGTTTGATTTCCTGCTCCTTTACTTTTTTGAGATCTTGAGGATCAATACCGTTTTTCTTAATTTCATCAATTACTTGGTAGATAGTTTGTACGAGCTCGTCTACTTTAGAAGGATCACAGCTGAAATAAATTTGAATTTGATAATAAGGATTAGGTAAAATTTGGGGTCGCAGGTAAGCTTGAATAGCATAGGTACCCGCTTTTTCTTCTCGGATAGCTTCCCTTAGTTTGATATTCATTACGCCTACCAAAACATTTACAGCCTGATGTTCACGGATTGTCCATTCAGTAGGACCATGAAAGTTGATATACACATTGCTTTTAGGGGCTAGACCTTTTTGAAATTTTATTTTTTTTACTCCCTTGATAGGATTAATATTTCGATTTTTCCAGTGGGAGGTACCAGGATAAGCAGGCAGAGAAGCAATATATTTTTCTACGTAGGGTTTGATTTTTGAGGGAGAAAAATTACCAACAAGAATAAAGGTAAAATTTTTAGCATTGCTAAAACGCTCCCTGAAGAAATGATAAGCCTCTGTAAATTTAACCTTTTCTAGCCTTTCTAGTGAGGGAGGAAGCATTCGAAAATGGCGATTATAAGTAATTATGCGGATAGTATCATAAAATCTAGCTTCGGGGTTAGAAGCACGGTGAGCTAAGGCAGCTTGATTTCGTGCTTTGAACACTTCAAAGGCGGAACTATCCTTTCGAGGCTCTACGAACCAAAGATAAACAAGTTGAAATAGAGTTTCTAAATCTTGAGGGGAGGCATAGCCACTGAGACGCTCTTTTAGCTCTTCAATTTGAGGCGATACTTCTGCAATTTTACCGGATAAATATTTTTTTAGTTGAATATTAGATAGTTTCCCTATTCCGCATTCTTCCATTAATTCTCCGGCTACACTGGCAGAGATAAAATTTTCATCTTCGGCTAGAGAAGATCCCCCAGCGCTAAAAGCAGCTAATAAAACTTCGTCTTCTTTAAAAGAAGTGGGTTTCAACACTACGGTAGCTCCATTAGATAATTTCCATTCTATCGTACCTAATTCTTTATTTTTCTTTTCTGCTATTATTTTACCTGCCGTAGGGGAGGTTGATATCAGCTCTTTGGGTATTTCTTCTTCCGACTGCGCTACTAATGGTTCGTTTTTGATTTCCATAGCTATTTTTCTTAGTTCGGCTTCGGAAGGAAAAATATTTTTTTTGTCTTCCGGACCGCTAGCTAATACTACCTGATTTTGTTCTTGTATCCATTGTTGGGCAAGTTGATTAATTTCTTCTAAGCTAATAGTAGGGAGAAGAGCTTGGGCATATTTCAAGTTATCCTCGGGCCCCATATAGGGCTTTTGGTCTAAAAAATGATTCACTAGTTCTGCTGCTAATCGGGCAGATTCTGTTTTATCTTTTTCCTTGAAACTCGACTCATAATAGCGCAAAATTTCTTTTTTTTGTCTTTGTAGTTCCTCTTCTCGGAATCCAAATCTTTTGATGAGCTCTAGTTCTCTAAGAAGTGTTTGGTAGGCTTTTTGAAAATCACTATTTTTTAGGACTGTATATAACACAAGTGCATTTTTTTGATAACCCATATCCATAATGTGAGCATAGAACATTCCTAGCGGACTTTGAGGATCTTGAATGTGTACTTCTATCCTTTCTTGCAAGCATCCCTCAAAAACTGAGTACACGAGATTTTTACGAAAATCAGATAGGGTACCAGTAGGAATTTTATCAAATTTAAAAGCAATCATAAGGTTAATTGCGTCTGCCTCAGGGTCAGTAACTATCGAATATAAAGTTTGGGGATGAAAAGGAATAGTATAGTACTTTCGCTCTTTAGCATTAGTAGGAGGGGGGAGTTTTGAAAAACGCTCTTTAATCTCTTTTTCAATGCTAGTAGGGTCGATATCTCCTACTACGATAATACCCATTAAGTCGGGTCGATACCAGTCCTTATAAAATTGAATAAGGGTTGAGTGGGGAAAATTTTGTAATACTTCTACTTTTCCAATTGGCAACCTTTCAGCATATCGGGAATTGAAGTAAAAGATTGGAAATTGCTTATTTTGAATTCTATAATCTGCTCCCAGATTTCCACGCCATTCTTCTATAATAACTCCTCGTTCCTTATCTATTTCTTCAGGTTCAAAACTTACTCTTGCAGCCCAGTCTTCTAGAACCAAAAGTCCTTTTTTTACAACTTCAGGCTTATTGGTAGGTAACTGTAACATGTAAACTGTTTCATCAAAACTAGTATATGCATTCAGGTGAGCCCCAAAGCGTGTACCGATAGACTCCAAGTAACTAATAAGTTCTTGTTTTTTAAAATTTTGGGTTCCATTAAAGGCCATGTGCTCCACAAAGTGAGCTAAGCCTAATTGTTCCTCCGTTTCCAAAATAGAGCCTGCTTTTATAACTAGACGCAGCTCTACCCTCTGAGAAGGAAAAGGGTTTTTTTGTATAAAATAAGTGAGACCATTTTCTAGTTTTCCTTTCTTTACATTTGGATTAAAGGGTAAAGAGGCATTTAGGTCCATGTTTTGCGAAAAGCCTGTATGAGCAGCGTTGATTATAAAACTAAAAATAAATATCTTTTGAAACCAGGTTATTTTGTTTTTATAGTAAGAACAGATAAACATGTGGTATAGAAAAAAATATTAGCTTTACTGAATGCATTGTAAATTAAAGATAATTTAAGCTATAAATCAAAATTACTTAAAAGAAGCTATGTCTACTACCTCACTTTTTCGCAAATATTTACTTGAGCAATCAGATTTCAGTAGTAGCCAAGAACCAGTGATTACCCTTTGCTATCAAACCATACCTTTTTGGGAGTCTGATTATCTTCAAAGTAACTGGTTAGAGTTATTTTCTTTGCCAGCCGCTGCCAATTCTTTACAAATCAATGAAGAATCTAATTGGAAAAAACACTCTACTTTATTAATCAGTTTAGCTTGGCAAGAACATCGAGTGGACATCATAGGCCTGAAAGCCCCTTTACCTGACCATACTTTTCAGCAGTGTGTGCAGGCAACTGGCTGGAATGAGAGCTTTAAACAAGCACTAAGTCAGACCCTTTGTTATATTAATTTAGCATACAGCGGTTATTCGAAAGATCCTATACAAAAATACTTATTTCTTTACCAGATAGCCTCTACTTTTCCCCGGGAGCATTTGATTGGAATTATTAATGAGCCTGCTTTTCATTGCCATCCTCCAGAAGCAATTGAAGATATTATTGATGAAAAGATGTTAGATATTGTGCACCACACTCCTCCCTTAATCTATTGGTGTGGCTTTTTGAGAGCTATTTTAGCAAAACAACAGTGGCTGCTTACGCGCGGACACCATTTATTTGGTATTCCTGATTTTGCTTTGGCATTTTATCCAGGAGTAGATCCTATATTAGTGCACCATATCTTTCAAGATATATTTTTGTACATGTATTTTGAAAATAAAGATATTCAACCAGGAGATGATATTGCTTTAAGTCAAGAACTAACCTTTCGGGTTGTGGCTCCTAATTTTGAACAAGAACCCCTTAAGGGCGCAGGCCAATTATTTATTTTCGAGCCTTGGAACTTTCAATCTCTTTGCTTTATTTAAAAATACAGATACTAACTGTGGTAATATAGTTTAATATGAAAACGACAGTAAAAAATCCTATTAATTATAAAGGAGAATCATTAACTCCTGAAAGTTTACTAGAAAAGTATGAAAAGTTAGCTCTGTGTATTACTGATGAAAAAGGCTACTTTGTAGAGGTAAATGCTGCTTATTTGGAATTATATGGTTATCAGGAAAAGGAGCTTATAGGCAAGCATTTTACCATAGTGGTACCTGAAGAAAATAGGGCTTTTGCTGCAAAAGTGCACGATGAGTTTATAGCCGGTACTACTGAAATGCCAGCAGAGTGGACTGTACAAAGAAAAGATGGTGAACTTATACAAATACGTGCAGAGGCCATTCGCTGTGAAGACCCTAACGGAAGACCTGCTAAAATTACCATTATCGAAAGAATTGCATAAATTTTTAGAGTGTTTTTTATTTTAATAATATTAATAATACTCTAATGCCTGCTGTTTCTTGTAAAAGAAAAATAGCAGGCTATTTTTGTTTGTTTGATAATCTATTAGGTGATTTTTAGCTTTCTAATAAATTAGTTACTTTAGTATTCTTATTTTTACTTATTTGAAAGATGTCTTTTTTGCAAACTATTTTAGGTAGTGTAGGGCAGGTGCTTAGGCAAAATAATCTAGAATTTAGCGTAGAGGGTATTTCCAAAGCACTTGCCCAAGTAGATATGCAACAGGCCCAAAATTTTGTAATGCAGGCGCTTAATAATTTAGGTGGCGGCTCAGGTGTAAGTAATATTGAGCAAGCAAAAGATAAGATAATCCAGGCTTTGTTCGATGCTGCAGCAGATGGTGATATTTCTCTCACGGAAATGGCAGAAGTAAAGGGAATGCAAAAAATTTTGGGAATTAGTGATGCCCAGCTAGCAGAGATGAAATTAAAAGTTTTGAATCAGTTAGCGCAAAAAGTTATTAGCGATAACCAAGTAAGCGATAATGAAATGCAAATAATCTTGGAAATTGAGAAAGACTTACAATTTTCTAGTAGTGAACAAGATTCCGTACGTCAGGTTTTAGAAAAAGTGAAAAGTCTTTATAAAAAGGCTTAAATAGTAAAGCAATGCAGAAAGCGATAATCATAGTAAAGTGAGCAAAAATGGCCCCCCTTGGGGGCTTTATTTTTGGCTATATAAAAATGAATCCGATTCAAATTCATCTTGTAACTAATCATATTGCCATTGTTGGCTATATCTTTATCATACTTATTGGCTGCTTGGCTATTATTTTTAGAGTTGTACAGTACCGTTACTTGGTATATGGATTAACTTTAGTTTGTTCAGTAGTGGGGGGGCTTTCTTATTTTTCAGGGCAGAAAGCAATGGAACAAAAATATCAAATGGTTTTAGATAATACAGATTTAAGAGAAAATATTATAAATCTGAAAACTAATTCTTATTTAAGGCAGGAGGAATGCTTTTCTAGAATAGCACTAGAGAAGCACGAGGCTATGGCAGAAATAGCTCTTATTTTTTTCAGTATGGATTTAATTTTAGCGTTTATAGGTATTGTAAGTTGCTTAAAATGGCCTATGCTAGAAAAATTTCTTTTTGGAATATTGCTGTTGCTTTTGAGCATTAGTACTTTCTGGATTATACAAATGGCTCACGAGGGTGGAAAAATTAACCACAGTGCGCTTAGATAGTATTATATGCAAGCTTCTTAGTAATTGATTTATTATTAGTTTTTTGAATTAGTAAAGTTTTGACTTTTTTAGTTTTGTAAAAGAATGCTAATTTTTGCTAGAAATATGATTTGAAGATTATGATTTTTACTAAGATTCAAGAGCTTCGAAAGGCAAATAAGTTAAAAGAAGCTTTGGAATTAGCCTCGGTAGCATTGGAAAAAGAACCCGAAAATATCTGGAATAAAAGAGCAGCCGGCTGGGTTTTCTATGATTTTTTGAAAGAAGCAAGCACACCTGAAAAGTTGGACATATTTTTACAAGAATTGAAAAATATAGCCAATTTACATTTGCCGCCTCAAGAGAATATAATTTTTGATAATTGTGCTTGGAAAATTGGCTCTATGCTCTATGCTCTTAGCAAACAAGCTCACCTAGATTTCAATAAACTTGATGAATTATTTGATATAATAAAAAACTTTCATTTTACTCGCTCTACTCAAGCTTATACTTTTCTTTATAAAGCTTTTCATCAGTTTAATGATAAATGGGATGGTTATTTAGCATTTGCCGATTGGTGGGGTTTTGAAAATTTTTGCCCTGAGGATTATGAAAAAACACAGGTAGGGGATAATAAAATTATGGCAATTGCTGAGCAAGCTTATTATGCCTATAGTAGGAAGTTAATTAGTGAGTGGAAAGCAGGAAAGAAAGCAAAGGAAGTTAAAGAAAAGATACAAGCTTTTTTGCCAAAACTTGATTCTCTTTTGCAGAAATACCCTCATTTTCAATTTTTGCCTTACTTCAAAACAAAACTAGAATTGATAACTGGTACTTCGCAAAATATTCTTTCCACTTTTTTGCCTTTTGCAAGACTCAAAAAGAATGAATTTTGGGTATGGGAATTGTTGGCTGAATTATTTCCTAAAGATAAAGAAATTCAGTTTGTTTGCTATTGCAAAGCACTGAGTTTAAAGGTTCCAGAGGAGTACTTAATTAACACACGTTATAAATTTGTACCTTTATTAATTGAAAAACAATTGTATAACGAAGCTAAAACCGAGATTAACAACATTATAAAAATACGAAAACAGCACCAATGGAAAATTCCAGAGGTTATACAGGATTGGCTAAAGGCGGATTGGTATCAGCGTGCTGTGGAAAAAAATAATAATTCAGACGTATATCAACCACACTTGAATAAGGCCGAAAAAATTTTATACCAAGATATTGCGGAGGAAATTGTAGTTGTTCAAAGTATTAATAGCAAAAAGTTTATTATAAACTTTATTCAAAATAAAAATAAAAAAGGCTTTTTTAAGTATGAAGGACTCCTAGACTCTCCACCAGAACCAGGAGATGTTTTAAGGGTTCGATTTAAGGGGGATCCAAAAGAAGAGTACTATAAAGTTTTGACAATTGAAAAAGCGGGGGAGGAAGTCACTTCTGAAGCTTTACAAGATTTTGAGGGTATTATAAAAATAAATACGCATAGTGGCTTAGGATTTGTGAGAGACATATTTATTCCTCCTTCGTTAATAGAACATTATTTTTTAGTTGATGGAGAAAACGTTAAAGGGAGAGCTGTTCTTTCTTTTGATGAAAAAAAGAAAAAGTGGGGATGGAAAGCCGTAAAGGTAATAAAATAAGATTTTTTTTGAGGTTATTCTTCTAAAGATTTTCTATCCAGGTTTTTTAGAAATTTTTGGGGGTTACGTTCGTATTGTAAGTATTGCCGGCAGAGATTGGCAATAATTTTGGCAGATTTTCCTCCATTTTGAATGGGCATGAGTTTTTTCAACTCTTCAATATTAAAAAAAGAGTGTACTTCTTTACCCAAAGCTAAACCAATATAAGCAACAGAAGACCATTGGGTGATTAATACATCACAATTGGCTATCATTTCTCCAGTGTTACCCTCTTGAAAGATTAAAGTTCCTGCAGGAGCGTATTTTTCAATTTCTCGTTTAGCTCGCTCATACTTTTCATTAGGGTGCAATTTGAAAATAAGAGGCCGCCCTGCTGCTATTTTCACGCACTTTCGAATAAATTTAGGACGATTTTCAAAATCAAAAGTTTCTCGAATATCGGAGGTGCAAACAAGTACATAATTTTTGTAGGGGAAATTATTGTTCAAAAATTCAGCTGCATTATCAAAGTTAGGAATACCAGTGGCAATAGTTTTTTCAAGGTCTGTTCCCCACTTAGCAATACGGTGACGGTAGCCCTCAGAGGCCGTACAGTAAATATCACATAAATTGCTGGCACCATTAAGAGAGGTGCCGAAGGCTAGGTAGCGCGGTAGCCCTAAAGCTTTTACTAAATAAGTTCCCCATGTAGCTCTATCTATCATTCCCTCTTGTATCCATATGGACTTAGTTTCCCTAGCAACTTTGGGCATAATTAAGTCACTGCACATAAGTACTAGATCATATTTATTGTTATATTGCCGGGCGCGATAGTCATTTTTTAAATTATGGGCTGCCAAATACTCATCAGTGATTTTTTTCCATTTGTTCCCTAGGATTGTTCCTTCTAGGAGTTTATTGCGTATGCCCCATTGTATAAGGAAATGGTCTCCATAAAGTTGGCTAAAGTAGTGCTCGCATTCAGGTAGCTCATTTGCAATTTTATGCATTTGAGTAGTTTGGTTCATAGAACCAATTACAAATAATATTTTAGGCTTACTCATTGAAGGAATTATGGCTTTTGAATAAAATAATTCAAAAGCTAAAGACAATGCTTAGGACCTTAGGACTTGGTAAGAACATAGACCACTATGTCTATCAGCGGACGATCTTGATGAGTTTTACCCTCGTAGGTGATAATTGCTCTTCTGCCCTCTGTTACAGCTATATCAAAGAAAAAGTCACTTGTGTGTCCTTCTTCGTGGTCAAAGTAGATCCCCGTTTTGAATTTTCCGTTTACATAAAAGTCTCTTATCGAAGCAGGATAAATTTTATTTTCACAGGCTACAAATATTTGGTCACTTGGCAGATTCAAATTTTGAGCAACACCGTTTAAGTCCTCTAGTAGAAAACATTGATTATGTACCTCAAATTTTGTAATATGTTTTTCAAATTTCATAATACTTAGGAATTAAAATGCCAAAATCAAAGATACAAAAAATTCTATAAGCATTTTTATGCTTTACTTCTTTACTGGGTAGTTTTCTAGGGCTTTGCGAACAGAACCCCAGTAGAGCAAAAGCTGGCGGGCCTCTTGCTTATTCAAACCTGTTTTTTTTACCAGAATCTGGGTTCCTCTTTCAATAAGTTTGTGATTAGATAACTGCATATCGATCATATCATTGCCTTTTACATGTCCTAATTTTATCATCACGGTAGTAGATATCATGTTAAGCACCATTTTTTGAGCTGTTCCTGCTTTCATACGGGTGCTTCCTCTAATAATTTCTGGTCCTACTACTACTTCGATAGGATAGTCTGCTATTTGTGCAATAGGAGAAGATGGATTGCAAACAATACAGCCGGTAGGAATTTTTTGTTTTTTTGCTTCCTGCAAGGCGCCAAACACATAAGGCGTTTTTCCACTCGCACTAATGCCAATAATAAAATCTTGAGCGCAAACATTATGTGTTACTAAATCTTTCCATCCTTGCTCAGTATTATCTTCTGCAAATTCTATGGCTTGAAACATTGCTGCCTTTCCACCCGCAATAATACCAATCACCTGATTGGAAGGTACACCAAATGTTGGGGGTAATTCTGCTGCATCTACAATGCCCAACCGTCCACTCGTGCCGCTACCTATGTAAAATAAACGTCCTCCCTTTAGAAGCTGGTGGTAAATAGCTTCTATCAATTTTTCTATAGAAGCTAGTGCCTTTTCTACAGCATATGCTATTTTTTTATCTTCTTGATTAATTTCTTGCAAAATCTTTTTTGTGCTTAGTTTTTCTAGTTCGATATTATCGTTTCCGCTTTCAGTAACCAGAATTTCGTGTAGATAATTTTCTTGCACTTGATTTACTTATTTATTTAGTGAGTTAGAACATATTGGATAATATTAGTACCCATTTGTAGAGCCTTAAGCCTTACCTCTTCAGGATCATTATGCACAGCGGGGTCTTCCCATCCATCCCCCAGGTCGCACTCATAGGTGATGAGGCAAACTAGCCTGCCTTCATGAATGATGCCAAAAGCTTGAGCAGGTTTGCCGTCATGCTCATGAATTTTAGGAAGGCCGTTTTCGAAGATATAATGTTGACGAAAAATAGGATGGCTGTGAGGCAATAAGACAGGCTCATGTTCAGGGAAAATTTTTTTTATTTCTCGCATAATGTATTTATGCATGCCGTAATTATCATCTGCAAACAAAAAGCCTCCTGCTAGCATATATTTTCTTAAATATTCTACTTCTTTCTCAGAAAAAAGTACGTTCCCATGGCCTGTCATATATAAAATAGGATACTGGAATATAGCAGGGTTACTAGGTTCTACAAATACATCTTCGTACCCAATGGGGATACGTGTGTTTTTCCTGATAAATTCTACCAAATTCGGGATAGAAGTAGGGTTAGCGTAATAATCTCCTCCACCTCCGTATTTTAATTTTCCAATCATAAAACTAGAGGGCATTCCTTGCACTCCTGCCCCACTTTTTATAGTCTGGGCATAGCATAAAAAGGCTATATGTAAAAATATAAAAATAATACTTAGGTAGGGCTGCATAGGCATAAATTCAATTATTTTTACTTCAAAATAAGCTTGAAGTTGAAATTCAATCCATAGACTCGTTAAATTGTTGGGCGTTTTTCTTAAATTCTAAAAATTTCTCCGGAGTCAAATCCATGTAAAAGTAATCAATAGGGTCCAAGGGCCTGCCGTTTTTAATTACCTCATAGTGTAGATGGGGGCCCTTAGAAAGCCCGGAATTTCCGGAAAGAGCAATTACCTCGCCCCTTTTCACTACTTGTCCTCTATGTACAAGTACTTTAGAAAGCGCAGCGTACTTAGATTCAAAACCATAGCCGTGAGAAAGAATAATATATAGCCCCTGCCCTGAGGTGCTTGTACCTATTTCTTTAACTATTGCGTCTGCTGTAGCTAGAACTTTTGTGCCAATGTCTGCCTTAAAATCAACACCTGTATGAAATTTATGTCCCCCGGTAACAGGGTTTTTTCTTTTTCCAAAACCACTAATAATTTCAGAGGCAACAGGCCGAATAGCCGGTATTCTTTTTAGTCCTTCTTTACTATTTTGGGTAATTGCCATTAGAGAAGCCTGAATTTGTTGAGTTTGGTCTAGCATTTTATCCACTTTTTTTATTTTATCTAGGATGACTTCCATGTTTAGGGTATCTAGAGGAGGACTATTTGTAGCTTGAGTATCAATTTTTTCTGCGACTGGTTCTGCATTCAGAATTAAACGATACAAGTTAGTATCTTGTTTTTTTATAGAATCTAATTTAAGTCGTAGGCGTTGAATTTCTTGCTCGAATTGGAGGGAGGATTGTGTCAAAATTTCTTTTTCCTTTTGCAAGTGTTTTACTGTTTTGCCATCAAAAAAATAAAGAGTTATAGCGATTATTACTACGCTAATTCCGAGCACTGATAAACTCCAGTAGGTACCGTGCTTTAGGTAATATTTCCAGTTTCTTTCTTCTTTAATATAGGCACATTTTTCCTCATCATAATAGTAGGTTTCTTTCATTTACTATCGGCGATAGAAAATTTATATTTGCAAAATTAAGACAAATTTTTTTTGAATAAGTTGGAAGTGCATGAAGTGGTTAATTTTTGGCTTAGGAAATATTGGTAGGGAATATGAAAATACTCGCCACAATGTTGGTTTTATGGTGCTAGATGCTTTGGCTAAAGGACAAAAGTTTCGCGAAACACAATTAGCTACTACTTGTACCTTAAAGTATAAAGAATGTACTTTTTTGCTTTTTAAGCCCACTACTTATATGAATTTAAGTGGTAGGGCTGTACAGTACCACATGCACTGGCATAAAGTAACGCCTTCGCAAATTGTTGTGGTAACCGACGACATAGCTTTGCCATTAGGGGCAATTCGTTTACGCTCAAAAGGCTCAGATGGAGGACACAATGGCTTGAAAAGCATTCAACAACATATAGGTACTACTGAATATCCACGGCTAAGAGTTGGAATTGGAAAAAATTTTGAGTCTGGTGAGCAGGTAAAATACGTGCTTTCTCCCTTCTCAGAAGGAGAACAGGCGCTGCTCCAAAAGGTGATTAGTCACTGTTGTAACGCTTTGCTGGCAATTGCTGAAATACCCTTGGAAAAGGTAATGACTTTGTATAATCGAAAAATAGAATGATTGCATAAATAAAATCTTGTATTTAATTCAAAATCAAGTAATTATTTTGTAAATTAAACTTTTTCAATATGTATCTTGGTCTTATGTTTTCGTCTACCTAAGTTTTGGGGTATTTATTGTATATTCGCATGAATGAACTTTGGGTCACGATTTATAAATTTTTTTGAAAATTTATGGCAATAAAAACATTTTTCGTTCAAAGCCTTGCTACATGGATTACCCTGTGGTTTTTTTCTGCTTGGATAGTAAAAGTAAATGCTCAACCTCCATGTCAGGTATTAGCCTCTTCTAATTCGCCCCGCTGTGCAGGAGATACTCTAGAGTTTAGTGCAACCTTTTTAGCAGGTGCTTCTTATAATTGGCAGGGGCCTAATGGTTTTATAGACACTACTCGAAGTCCTCAAATCATTAATGTGCAAGTAGATAGAAGCGGTATTTATACTTTAACAGTTTCGGGCTCGGGGTGCAGCCCTTTTACAACTACTATTAGTGTTGAAGTAAATGCTCAACCTGTTGCTAAGGCTCGAACGAATGCTCCTATCTGTGCAGGCGACCTTCTTCTTCTAACGGCGGATAGTAATCCCCTGGGTACCACTTACTTTTGGCAGGGCCCAAGTGGCTTTACTTCAACGGACCAAAATCCCTTTATTTTTGGTGCAGCACCTTTTTATTCCGGAGATTTTATTTTACACGTGAACTATAAAGGTTGCCAACAAAGAGATACTATTAAAAATTTAATTATTAATACACCCCCAAAAGCAATAGCCAGCTCTAATTCTCCTTTGTGTGTGGGGGCAACTCTTAGTTTAGTAGGTACTGAGGTTAGTAGTCAACAGCCTCTATATGCATGGAGTGGTCCTAATAATTTTATTAGTACTTTGCTTTCTCCTAGTATTGTTTCCGTGGATACAATCCATCGTGGAAACTACAAATTTAAAGTACAGGCTCCCGGCTGTAAACCTGATTCTACGTTCATTACAGTACAGGTTAATCCTTTACCTAATCCTACTCTTGCTAATTCTACAGTAGCTTGCCAGGGGGGTAATTTAGTTTTATCTGTGGCAGCTATACCTAATGCTTCCTACCTTTGGCAACTTGCAAGTGGAAAAACAAGCTCCTTGCGCGTAGCTACTTTTGCGAATGTGGATAGTTTAGATGCTGGAGACGCTACGCTTAGTGTTACAGTGCCAGGCTGCTCCGCTGTTACACGAATTACTACTATTATTATTAATCGCCAACATCCCCCTTTGCAGGTGCGTAATACAGGCCCTGTTTGTACAGGCAAGGTACTTCAATTAATAGGAGGAAATTCTTTTTCAGGAGCTACCTACCAGTGGCGAGGACCTAATAATTTTCAATCTGATTCGATAAATACTACCATAAACAATGTTTCAACTACCTACAATGGAGTTTTTACATTAACTGCTACTGTAAGCGGTTGTCCTCCTACTACTGCTACTACATTAGTACAGGTAGATAGTATTCCTAATCTTTTTCCAAGAACTAATTCTCCTGTATGCGTAGGAGGGGGGCTTGTTCTTTCAGCAGCTTTTATTAAAAATGCACGCTACACTTGGCGTACTCCCAAAAACGTAACCTACAACCAATTGGTTTCGGTAACTATTCCTAGTGTTGTACCTTCAGATAGTGGAGTATATTATGTAGAGGCTACGTTAGGTTCTTGTACGAGGAGAGACTCTGTAGTCGTGTCTATAAATATTCCTCCTACTAATCCTAATCCCTTCAGTAATGCTCCTATTTGCAGTGGCGATACCTTAAAATTAACTGTCACTTCTTTTCCTAAAGCAAGCTATTTATGGCAGGGACCTAATAATTTTTCTTCTACGCTAGTTTCTCCTACCATTCCGGATGTTAAAACGCTAGCAAGTGGTACCTACCGAGTTACAGTAACTGTGCCAGCTTGTTTACCTGTTACTGCAACAACAAGTGTGGTAGTGACGCAACGTCCTAACCCAGCAATTACTACTAATAGTCCTGTTTGTGCAGGGAATACTCTTCAGTTAGCAGTTACTCCTATTGCTGGAGCTACTTATCTATGGCAAGGACCTAACGGCTTTCGCTCGGTTAATCCGACGGTAAATAGAACTAATGCTACAACAGCCTTCAGTGGTTTGTATAGGGTGAAAGTATCGGTAAGTGGTTGTGATACTACCGTAAGTGATAGTGTTATTATTAATCCTGCTATTAGCCGTCCAGCTTTAGCTTCGAATGCACCTATTTGTGTAGGCGATACTTTGCGCCTTACTGCTACTACTAATGCTCAGAGTATTCGCTGGCAAGGTCCTGCAGGATTTGAGTCTACAGAGAATACTCCACAGCAAGTGACTACTTCTACTACTAACGGAGGGTGGTATAAAGTAATTGCCACTACTCCAGGATGTGCTTCAGTACGTGATTCAATTTGGGTAACCGTAAATCAAATACCCTCCTTTCGAGCTACTAGTAATAGTCCTATTTGCGAAGGAGCAACTTTAAACCTAGGAGCTACTATCAATAGTATTCCGGGGGCTCGTTATCGTTGGAACGGACCCAAAGGATTTTCTGCTAACTCCCTGGTGACTAGAATTTCAAATGTAGATACTACTCAGGCAGGGAGATATGCTCTTACTATAACTTTACCTGGATGTACTGCCACCGATACAATAAATGTTACTATTAGTGCCAAACCTATTGCTCCTAACCCAGGTAATAGTGGACCGGCTTGTCAGACCGATAGTATTGTTACTTTTAGTGCAATAGCTATTCCTAACGCTACTTACTTATGGAGTGGCCCCGCTGGTTTTAGCAGTACTTTGCAAAATCCCATACTTAGAAATCTTAATTTGCAGAAGGCAGGTATTTATACTCTGACTGTAACTACACCTTTTTGCCCTCCTATTACTGCAACTACTACGCTGGTTATCAATCCAAGTTTGCAAGGAATCAAAACTGGTAACAATGCACCTTTATGTGCAGGGCAGACTTTAGAATTGTTTGCAACTTTTATTAGTGGAGCAAGTTATACTTGGCAAGGACCAGGCGGATTTATCGCCACAACTGCTAGAGCAACACGTCAAGATGTAACGCCGGTAATGGCAGGAAACTATACGCTTACTGTTACTATTCCAGGCTGTCCTACCTTTACTACAGTGGACTCAAATATTGTAATTAACCCTAGTGCTAATTTGCCCAATCCTAGAAATAATAGCCCTATTTGTGAGGGAACAACACTTATTTTTACTGCTAACCCTACGCCAGGGGCAAATTACATTTGGCAAGGACCCAATGGTTTTAATGTTACAACTGACGTGCCTACTTATTCTATGAGCGAAGCTTCGTTGGCAGCGGTAGGTATTTATACAGTTTCTGTAGTATTAAATAATTGCCCACCCGTAACAGGTACTACTAGTGTAGCAATTCGTCCTAACCAAGCAGCAAGTGCAACGCTTGATTTTTTTGAAAAAACTATATGTGGTGAGCAAGACCTTACTCTCACTATATTTTTAGGTGGAACTCCCCCTTGGGAAATAGTGGTTGCCGAAAATGGTATACCTAAAATTCAAAGTACTGGAATTACTGCTTCTCCTTATCAATTAGTTGTTCCTTTCCCTGGTTTTGGTACCTTTAATTATACCCTAGTTTCGGTACGAGATGCAGCTATTTGCAGTAGCGGTACCGGCAGTGTGGGTGGTTTTGCTTCTGCTACTTTCCGAGATGCTACACCGGCACAAGCTACCCTTAGTTTAGGTGAAAATGCAAGTGGTTGTGGGGGGGGGAATAGTAGTGTGAGTCTTGTAGTCAACCTAACAGGAAGAGGACCGTGGAAATTT
Organism: Bacteroidia bacterium; assembly: GCA_025057395.1. Taxonomy (GTDB): domain Bacteria; phylum Bacteroidota; class Bacteroidia; order J057; family JANWXU01; genus JANWXU01. The sequence goes on from JANWXU010000013.1 coordinate 42,590, forward strand.
TCTTATCAGGTAAATGGAACTAATACAGTGGAAGTGGGTCCGATTAATCAAACTCCCTATATTTTTGAGGCTCCGATTCCTAATAGGGGTACCAATACTTATGAGCTTATTTCGTTAATTGATGGTAATAATTGCTCGAATACTCAAGTTAGAGGTAGAGTTAATTTTGAAGCTAATCCTGATTTTCGTTTGGAACTTCTTGAAAAGGTAGATGGCGGCTGCAGTAATGGTAGAATTATTGTTCGTGGTTTAGGGGGCTTGGATAATTTTGTTACCTACTCTATAGATGGTTTAAATTTTACCAATACTAATGGTGTTTTTGAGAATCTTGCGCCAGGTATCTATACAGTATATGCTAAAAATCGCAATTGTGTGGTATCGCAGAATGTGGTAATTGCTGGTGTTGAACCGCCAGTATTGAACCCTATTACTAATGTGGGTGAAAATACATTACTTTTAAGTTGGACCCCCACTCGTAATGCAGCGAGTTATACTCTTTCGTATCGTGTAGTGGGTACTTCACAGTGGTTATATATTTCAGATATTACAGGTACTTCCCGCTTAATTACTAGCGGATTGATGCCCAATACGCGCTATGAATTTCGAGTACAGGCGGTTTGTGCTAATGGTGTAACCAGTGTTTTCTCTAATATTCAACAGGGGGTTCCTAGCGAAAGTGGCGGAAGTGGAGGAATAGGAAATTGCGCAACGCCGCCTACTCTAAGGTTAACTAACCGTACTTCCACAAGTGCTACCCTTAGTTGGCTTGCAAATACATCGGGTGCTGTATGCTATGTAGTGGCTTTTGGACCCGCTAATACCAATCCTGAAACGTGGAGTTCCGTATTTTTAGTACAGCATCCTACTAATTCAGTTACTATAAGTGGACTCAATCCTAATCAAAATTATGGAGTAAGAATTCGAACTAATTGCAGTGTATGTTCTAGCCGTAGTGGCACACTTACTACTTGGTCTGCACCTATTACTTTTACTACTCTTTCTAGCAGAAAATTTGATTTTGATACAGAAGAGGAAAATTCTTTAATTGCAGCTATTTATCCTAACCCAGCCTCTACTACTGTTACTTGTGAAGTGAAAGTAGCTCAAGAGGAAATGGCGCATTTAATACTTGCTGACTTACAAGGCAAAACTTTATATACAGAGCAAGTATACTTAAGGGCAGGCGTAAATGAAAAATCAATAGATTTAACAGAAATTTCTCCGGGTCTGTATCTTCTTAGGCTTGTTACTCCCAGCCAAGAATATCAAGCAAAATTGATTGTTAATAAATAATGCTCGCATAGTATTTTAAAATTCTTTTGGAAACCAAGAACTTAACAAACTTATCCACAAGTTCTTGGTTTCTTTTTTTGTTTTATAGTGAGTTTTTTTTGATTTTAGCCTAGCACTGGTACTGGCTAAATAAAAAACTATGCGAATTCCCCAATCCGTTATTCAAGAAATTTACAATAGGGCAGATATAGTGGAGGTAATTAGTGAGTATGTTCCTTTGAAAAAACGAGGTTCTAATTACTGGGCGCTATCACCCTTTAAACAAGAAAAGACTCCCTCATTTGCAGTTTCTCCTTCAAAAGGGATTTATAAATGTTTTAGTACGGGTAAGGGTGGAAATGTAGTCAATTTTTTAATGGAAATGGAGGGGTTTTCTTATTTAGAGGCTATTAAGCATTTAGCTCAGAAATATAATGTCGATATTAGTTCTTATGAGGCAGAAAACGGGGCAACAAGTGCAAAAAGTGAAGAAAACTATGAAAAAGCCGAAAGTTTACGAATCTTGCATAAATTTGCCTGCCAATATTACCAAAAGCAGTTAAAAGAGTCAGAAGAGGGGCAAAAGGAAGCTTTAGTTTACTTTCACAAGCGAGGCTTGAGCCATGAAACTATTGAATTATTTCAGTTGGGGTATGCTAAGTCTGGGTTGCAAGAATTTACGCAGTATGCTTTACAGGCACAGTACCGTGAAGAAATATTAGTAGAATCAGGCTTGTGTATAAAGTCGGAAAAAAATGGTAAGTTGTATGATCGTTTCCATGGGCGTATCATTTTTCCGTTAATAGACGTTTGGGGAAAGGTGGTGGGTTTTGCAGGTCGTTTAATCCAGGAAACTGCTGGGGCTCCTAAGTATTTAAATTCTCCAGAATCTCCTATCTACCACAAGGGTAGGTTCTTATTTGGCTTGCATTTGGCGAAGACTGCAATCCGAGAGCAAAATTTATGTTTCGTGGTGGAGGGGTATATGGATATGATTAGTTTATATCAGGCAGGAATCAAGAATGTAGTAGCAGTGGGGGGCACTTCTTTAACTGCAGAGCAATTACAATTACTCAAGCGATATACGAATTCTTTGATTTTGCTTTTTGATGGGGATGCTGCAGGAATTAAGGCGGCGCAGCGAGCAATTGCCCTAGCCCTAGAAAATAATATGCGTCTTTTAGTATTGCAGCTTCCTCAAGAGCAGGATCCCGATTCTTATATTCAACAATACGGTAAAGAAGCATTTTTGGAACTGGTAGCAAGTAATGCAAAAGATTTTCTAGGTTTTTACTTTGCAATTCGTAAGGATGAAATTCCTAAGTTTGATCCTTTTCAGAAGGTAGCTTTTATTCAGGAATTGGTTACTCTAATTGCAAAAATTCCTGACTCTCTGCAAAGAGCTTTATATATTCAGCAACTAGCAGAAGGCTTAAAAGTACAAGAAGAGGAGATAGCTAATAGGGTAGAAGAAGCTATTAGGCAAATACAGAAGGTAGAAGCTAAGGTAGCAACTCCTAACCAAAAACTAGATATTCAGGGTTTGGCAATTGCTACTCACCTGGAGTTTGCTTCTTACTCCTCTTCCGAAACTTGGGCGCAAGAAAGGGAGCTTCTTCGATTATGGCTCCTGTACGCAGAGGAGCAGATTGCATGGGAGGGTGAAATTTATCGCGTTGCCGATGTGCTGTATCAAAATTTACACGACGTGGAGTTTGAAAATCCTATTTTTCAGAAAATTAAAAGTATTCTGGTTTTTGAATATGAACAAAATAATTTATTTGATACTAACATTATGTTTGGGCCTGATGTAGAGGAGGACATCCTTGGGGTAGTTACCGACTTACAAGTACAAAAATATACTTTAAGTGAGAATTGGTTAAGGCACGATATTTTAGCTCCGCAGGAGGATAGTAATTTATCTAAATGTGTAGAAAGTGCATTAGATCATTTTCAGCTAAAAAAAATTAATCAGCTTCATAAGCAAAATCAAGAAAAAATAAAAGAAATAGCTCAAAAGCCAGAATGTTTTGAAGAGTTAATAAACTTAATGAAGCGGCAGCAAAGAATTGAGCAATTGCGGAAAGAATTGGCTCTCAAATTAGGCTTGGTAATAACGTCTTACTAAGAAAACTTTAAGCTAACAGAAAAAAATTTATGCACGAATCTTCAATTATTGAATGTGTTCCTAATTTTAGCGAGGGGCGCGATTCCTCAAAAATTAATGCCATAGCGGAGGCTATTCGAGGAGTAGAGGGGGTGCAGTTATTGGATATTGACCCTGGAAAAGCTACGAATCGAACAGTAATGACATTTGTGGGCTCTCCCGAAAAAGTAGTAGAAGCTGCATTTGCAGCCATTCGATGTGCAAGTCAGATAATAGATATGCGCTTTCATCAGGGGGAACATCCGAGAATAGGGGCTACGGATGTTTGTCCGTTAATTCCTATTTCGGGTATTTCTATGCAAGAAACTGTAGAATATGCTAAGAAATTAGCCCAACGAGTAGGAGAGGAGCTAGGAATTCCTGTATACTTATATGCTTATGCTGCCCAAAAGCCTAATCGTGAAAATTTAGCTACCATTCGCGCAGGAGAATACGAGGGCTTAGCTCAAAAAATGCGAGACCCTGAGTGGATCCCTGATTTTGGTCCTACAGAATTTAACCCCAGGGCAGGGGCTACAGTAATTGGAGCACGAGACTTACTAGTAGCTTACAATATTAATCTAAATACTCGCTCGGTAAGGAGAGCTAATTCGGTAGCCTTCGACCTACGAGAACAGGGTCGAATTTTAAGAAAAGGACATCCCGTACTAGGGGAAATTGTAAGAGATGAAAAAGGAGAGCCAGTTCGCCTACCTGGAGTGTTAAAGGCTGTCAAAGCCATCGGTTGGTACATAGAAGAATATGGTATTGCCCAAGTTTCTATGAACTTAACTAATATTCGAGTTACGCCTATTCATGTGGCCTTTGAGGAGGCATGTAAAAGTGCAAGTGCTAGAGGTTTGCGTGTAACAGGCTCTGAATTAGTGGGAATGGTTCCTCTGGAGGCTATTTTAGAAGCGGGACGTTATTTTTTAAAAAAACAAGGGCTTTCAGCAGGAGCAAGTGATGAGGAGCTTATTCACATTGCAGTAAAAAGTTTAGGTTTAGACGAACTAGCCCCTTTTGACCCCCAAAAGAAAATTATTGAATATGCTATAGCCAAGCCGGAGGAGCACAAGCTGGTGAATATGAGCCTTAAACAATTTGCCGACGAAACAGCTAGGGAAACTCCTGCACCTGGCGGCGGCTCTATTTCTGCTTATGTAGGGGCTTTAGGGGCAGCTTTGGGTACCATGGTAGCTAATTTGTCAGCTAGTAAAAGAGGGTGGGAAGAAAAATTAGATTTTTTTTCAAAATGGGCTGTTCAAGGTCAACAAATTAAAAAAAGTTTGGTAGCGCTAGTAGACCAGGATACTATGGCTTTTAATCAAATTATGCAAGCTTATGCTTTGCCTAAAAATACAGATGTTGAAAAGGAAGTAAGGCAGAAAAAAATACAAGAAGCTACGCGTATTGCTATTGAAATTCCTTACAATACCCTGAAACAAGCCTACAATAGTTTATCCCTATTAAAAAGCATGTTTTACGAGGGCAATCCTAATTCAATTACAGATGCAGCAGTGGGTATATTGTGTGCTCGTACGGCTATGGAAGGAGCTTACTTTAATATTAGGATAAATGGAGAAAACTATGAAGATAAAAATTGGCTAAATGAAATCATTGTGGAAGCATCCGGGATGATAGAAGAGGCCCAAAAATTAGAAAATGAAATTAAAAATTTTTTAGCTCAGCGTTGGGGCTAAAAAATTTTATTTTGCTTTTGCTTTAGTTTTGGGTTTAGGTTGCGGAAAAATGGCATAAATAGCGCTTCCGGTTCCTGTCATTTGGCAAAAAAGTGCACCTTTCTCATAAAGTTCAACTTTTATTTTTTTGAGTTGGGGAAGTTTGGAAAATACATAGTCTTCAAAGTCATTGACAATATGTTCTTTCCACGTTTCGATTGGTTGCTTTATCCATTCTTTGAGTAGAATAGGTTCTCTTTCTGTTTTAATCTGAATATTTTTGTATGCCATAGTGGTATCTGAATAATAAGGAGAAGTTATTATTTCGATTCGTTCTTTAATTTCTAAATCTAGTGCTTCCAGTTCGTCTCCAATACCACAAGCATACATGGGTTTATTTTCCAAGAAAAAAGCAACGTCTGCCCCTACTGTTTTAGCTAGTTCGAACAAAGATTCTTGTGAGATAGGAAGATCGAATAATTCTCTTAAGCCCAGCATAGTAAAGGCAGCATCAGAAGACCCACCACCTAAGCCAGAGCCAGCAGGTATATTTTTTTCTAAAATAATATCTACTCCTGGTAAGCCAGGATGTAGTCTTTTTATAGTATTGTAGGCTTTGACACAAAGATTTTTGGGGGGAGGAACATGTAAATGCAAACCTGAGACAACTAAATTGGGACCTTGGATATTAGGATTTTCTCGAATAGTAAGTTTATCTTTTAATGAAAAAATAGGATAATAGATTGTTTCAATATTATGGTAGCCGTCTTTTCTTTTGCTAATTACAAATAGTCCGATATTAATTTTTGCGTTAGGCTCAAATTCTATGCTTTTCATTTTTAGCAATTCAATAATATAGCAAGGTAAATAATTTTATTTAACTAACATTTTCCTTTTAATGAGGTAATCTGTAAGAGCTTTATCGTAAGAAAATTTAACATCAATAGGATTGTATTCAATATTAAGCTCGCGGCATTTTCTTTTTATTTTATCTAGGTACTGGGCTATAAGTTTTTGATAGTGTTCTTTTACTTGGTCGGGTTGTATCCGAATTTCTGTACCAGTTTCTAGATCTTTGAGGATAAGGGGCTGATTGGGAAAATTAAATTGTTCTTCTGTTTCATTATCTAATAAATGAAATACAATTACTTCGTGTTTACTAT
>JANWXU010000140.1 GCA_025057395.1 Bacteroidia bacterium
AGAAAAAAGCTCCTCGCAAACCTGCACATGCTCGTCCATCGAGCCGCCCACATCAAAAAGAAGGAGTACTTTTACACGATTCTGCTTGGCGGGTACAAAAGCTAAATCTAATAAACCCGCATTACGACTGGTTCGCTTAATAGTTTGTTCTATATCTAACTCAGTAGGGATTCCTTCCCGTGTAAGCAGACGTAGTCTTTTAAGTGCTAGCTTCAAATTTCTAGTATTAATTTCCACTGTATCGCTAAGGTTACGAAACTCTCTTTTATCCCACACCTTAATTGCTCGACGATGACGACTTTCGTGCTGCCCTATGCGATACCCTTCAGGATTATAACCATAAGCTCCAAAAGGAGAAGTTCCTCCTGTACCAATCCATTTGTTACCCCCTTCGTGTCTTTCCTTTTGTTTTTGCAAAAGTTCTTTGAATCTTTCAGCTAACTTTTCAGGTCCACCTAAAGCTTCTATAAGTGCTTTTTCTTCTTCAGTTAAGTTTAAGACTCTATTTTTTCGTAACCATTCTTGCGGAATTTGAGCAAAAAAATCATTGGGCAGTAATTGAATTCCCTGAAAAAAATGCCCAAAAAGACGATCGAATAAATCTAAGTGTTTTTCGTGCTTAATAAAAATAGCTCTGCTTAGGGCATAAAACTCATCCACTGTATAGTTAGCTACTTCCAAGTCTAAGGCTCCTAAAAAAGTAAGATATTCTTTAAGAGTGACAGGGATCCCATGAGACCTTAAGAATTGAAAAAAGTTGAAAAACATAACTACTTTGCCTCTAATGGTTAAGAATCGTTTTATAAACGAAAGCGCGATTTTAGTTTATGAAATAAAGAAAGATCGTGCTCATTTTTTAGTAAAATGCCAGCATATTCCTCAAAATCTTCAATTGCATCGAATTTTTTATTAGGATTAAATTGCTTATCCATTTGTAAAAGCTTTAACCAATCAAGTAATTCGCTAGTAGAGGGCTTCTTTTTTAAGCTAGTAACTTCTCGAAGCCCGTAAAAAATACGCATTGCTTTATCAATTAATTTTTGCTCAAAGTAGGGAAAATGTACATTTACAATTTGCAGCATAGTTTCCGGATCTGGAAAACTGATGTAGTGAAAAAGACATCTTCGCAAAAAAGCATCTGGTAATTCCTTTTCATTATTGGAGGTGATAATGATAATAGGTCGGTTTTGGGCTTTTACTGTTATACCTAGCTCGTAACAGTAAAACTCCATTTTATCAAGTTCCAGAAGTAAATCATTAGGAAACTCGATATCTGCCTTATCAATTTCGTCGATGAGTAGAACAATACGTTCGGGCGCCTCAAAAGCTTCCCAAAGTTTTCCTTTTCGAATATAGTGAGCAATATCATTAACCCTGGGATCACCTAGTTGAGAATCACGAAGGCGCGCTACTGCATCATATTCATAAAGTCCTTGCTGGGCAGTAGTAGTCGACTTTATGTGCCAAGTAATAATAGGGCGGCCTAGCGCACGAGCTACCTCATGCGCAAGCATAGTTTTTCCTGTACCTGGTTCTCCTTTTACTAGTAATGGCCTTTCTAAAGCAATAGCGGCATTCACTGCCACCCTTAGTTCTGGCGTAGCCACGTACGAATCAGTACCTTCAAAGCGTAACATAAGCTTCAATTGTGAAAATAAAATTAAGTAGTTTTTGGCTCCTGCACTAAATGGTAACGAACAAAAAAAGGATCCCAAAAATGTAATGTATAATGCTCAGGATGTTGTGTTCGAAATAAATGCTGTTTATAGATTTGAGCTTGCGGTGCATTTTTCAATATTTGCTGAGGATCTTGGCGGAAAGCAATTTTGAACAAATCATATAATTGGGGGTGCTCCGCCTTCAACATTTCAGGATAAGTAAAAAAATATTCTCCTACTACTGCTAAAAACTCTACACTACTAGTCGCTGCATAAGAGTCAATATTAGAATGTCGATTAATAATAGCCCTCATTTCCTGTTGCATCAGCTCAATCCATTTTTGAATTTGTTCTTCATTCAAGTAAATGGCTGGAATTCCGTCCATGGCACCATCTTCTCTATCTAATACATGAATGAACTCGTGTATCCCTACATGGCGGCCAGGGTGCCTAGAAGAAAAACTATCAACCAAAGCGGGCTTAGAAAGAATCATTGCATTATAATGATATGGTCCTGCTACCAGCCCTGAAATATAAGCTTGTTCAGGAGTGTTTAGTTGGAAGTCAGAACTAAAATCTTGAGGATAGATAAAAATGGTACCCAAATCATCATAATCAGCATCTTCAAAGCCCATTGCTGGGATAACTGCACTACAAGCTACCCAAAGTTTAATTTTATCATCAATAGAAGTTTGGATACCTTCAATATGTTTTTCTGCCAAAAAAATCTGTATGCGTTTTTCAAATTTTTTTCTTGCTGTAGGAGAAAGTCCTTGATAATAAACAACAGTTTCTTTCAAAATATTTCGCCACTTTTCAGGAAACGGCGTGCGATAAATAAAAATTCTACGGATATATCGAGCATTCACTTTTGTATAAAGTCCATAGCTAAAGATAGGCACTAAAACATATAAACCATATAGCCAAGGAGAATAAAATTTATCCTGAACTAAAAGAATAAAATAATAAATACCCCCTCCCCCTATAATAGCAAAAGAAAGAGCAATACACTTAGCCAAGAAAAAATGCAGCCTTGCCTTTCTAGCCAAAAAACGAATTTTCATTTAACTAACAATGCTAAATTATTGCATAAACGTAATAATCAATACTCCGGCTATCATAACCAAAACGCCAACAAGTTGATTAAGAGTCAAAAACTCCTTAAGAAAATAGTATCCCCAAAAAAGACTAAAGATGGCAGAGGTTCTTTTTAGAGAAATAACATAAGCAGTTAGAGCTAAACTCAAAGCAGCCATTTGGCAAAGCGAGCTCAATCCATTTGCTAGAGCTGCTAACAAAAGCCATTTATTATTATGGAATTGGAATAATAACTGCAACTTTTGTTGAAATACAAGTACCACAAGGTAGAAAAAAGAAATAGTAAAGTTTACAGCACAAGTCCATACTAGAGGAGAGGTTAATAAAATGCCCTTTTTATCAAAAAGAGTAGTTAAGGAAGCTACAAAAGCAACTCCTAACATTAATCTAGGTCCTGGAGCCTGCAATAATTCCATGAAAGGCTGCCAAAACCGAAAACCAGGTTTATGATTAAGAAGCCATGCTCCTAGTAAAATAAAAATCATACCTACTATTCCCCCCAGGGTAGGATATTCTTTCAAGAAAAAAGAAGCGGTTAACAAAAGAAAAAAAGGAGTGAAATTCATAATTGGTTCTGTGCTAGAAAGCGCTCCCTTAGCTAAAGCACGCATAAACCAAAATACATTAAGCGCATTGAGTGCTGCGCCTATTAGTAACCATTTCCACCATTGATTATTTGCCTCCAGACTCTGTAGCTGCGGCAAAACCAACGGAAAAAAGAAGAGACCTGATACAAAGCGCGTAGCAAAAGCTACCATTAGCGCCGGCGCCCCTTCTTCAAGCGCTTTTTTACTCCATAAATTTTTTAAGGATTCAAAAAGAGAAGAAGATAGCGCTAATAAAATCCAGCTTTCAAAAATTCTGTCCAACAGAATTTAATACCTTAGGAAGAATCTCCTCGTAAGCTTTTTTATTTTTTTCATCAAAACAAACGAAAATAACCTTTATAATGCCACTTTCAGGATGCTGCTGAAAGTACTTAACCACCGTCTCTACTGCAGTTTGAGCAGCCAAGTCTATAGGATAACCATAAGCACCAGTACTAATAGCAGGAAATGCAATCGAACGAATGCTATAAGCATCAGCTAGTTTCAAAGAAGAAAGATAGCATGAAGCCAGTTGGGCTGCTTCATTATGACGCCCTCCTCTCCAAATAGGACCCACCGCATGTATCACATATTTAGCAGGTAATCTATACCCCTTGGTAATTTTAGCTTCTCCAGTAAGGCAACCTCCTAACTTTTTACATTCTTCTAATAATTCCGGACCGGCAGCTCTATGGATAGCACCATCTACTCCTCCTCCCCCTAGAAGACTATTATTTGCAGCATTAACGATTGCATCTACCTGCTGCTGGGTGATATCGCCTTGTATTACCAAAAACTCTGGTTGTTTCATAGTCGCTGGTGTAAGTATGTATTTTTTATTAAAATTAACAACAAATTAAAAATGGTTGGATGTAGTCTGCAGATACCCTAGAGCAATAAAAAAGAGTTCTTTGCTTTCTTTACGCGTAGATTTAGGACGTAAAATTTGTACCTTTTCAAAATTAGGCCTCAAACTATCTCGAAACTCATTAAAATCTTCACCATCCAGCATTTTACAAACAAAAGTTCCGCCCTTCTTTAAAGAGCCTTGTGCCAATTGCAGGGCCCTATAACAAAGTTCCACCGAACGCACGTGGTCTGTTAGAGTCATTCCTGTTGTTTGGGGGGCCATATCAGAAATCACTACATCGAAGGAAGAAGGAATACTGAATTTTAAGCAAATATTTTCTAACCCAGGGCTAAAAATATCCGCCTGTACAAATTGAGCATTTGGTAATTGCAAATTAATAGGCTTAAGGTCAATCCCTAAAACATACCCCGAATTTCCTACTTCTTGAGCAGCATATTGAGACCACGAGCCGGGAGCCGCTCCTAAGTCTAATACTCTTTGACCCTTTCTAAAAATCTTAAAGCGTTCATTGATTTCCTTTAGCTTATATACCGAACGTGCTAAGTAATTTTCAGACTTTGCTTTTTTAAAATAAAAATCATGAGGTTTGTATGACATAAAAATAAAAGTTACTTTTCCTTTAATTTTTTACACTCTGGGCAAGCATTTTTGTCTTTTAGCGAAATAACTCTAAGCACCTTTGTAGTACTATCACAAGCAGCAAATATAACCGAAACAGGCGTATTTTTAGAGGCTACCATCAAACTGTCTGCAACAAACCAAGGGCAGGGCCTACGCTTAATCCATTTCTCATTAGTTTTAGGTTTGGTTCGCCTAATGTGCTCTTTTATTTCATCAGGCCGTACGCCCCAGCACTTCATCTGACAAATTGCTATTTGAGTAAACTGAAGGGGTCTATCACCAAAATTAGGTATACGCTTTTCTTTTTTCGCCTGCTCTGCACTATTTGCCGATTCTTCCTTTGGCTTTTCACCTTCACATCCCCCCAAAAAAAGAATAATCAAACTAGAGTAAAATATTTTACGTAACATATAGTTAATCTAAAATAAAGTTTTATATATACTTTTAAGATGACTATTTTTTTCCTTTTCTAGCAAGCTATTTAAAAAGCTTTTAACCTCCGCCAAATTTTTGTATTCTGCTAAAACGCGAGCAGTAGAAAGACGTACCAAAGCGTCGTTATCCTTCACTGCCATATACTTAAGTAATTTCCAATAAGGACTATAAATACTATCAGTGCTAAATTTCAAAGCCATCAGCTGCAGGAGCTCTAGTTTTTGATAGGCAGCAGTGAGCTTATAGTAAGTCAATTCAGTGTACAAATGGGCTGTCGAATCTTCCTCTATTAAAAAAATTTGGGCAACCACATAATTTACTTCTGCGGATTTTAAGTCTTTTAACTTATGCGCCCATTCGAGGCCTTTTTGAGGATTCACATAATACAATGTTTGCAAGGCGGAGGCAACTACACTATAACTAGAATCTCCTAAAGCGGTTTCTAGCAAAAGAGTTAATTCGTTAGGCTGCTGCGTAGGCTCAGCAATAGCACTTATATAGTCTAAGGCTGCCAGACGAACTTTTGCACTTTTATCTTGAGTCGCCAAAGTAAAGATTAGTGAGGTTAAGTGTGGGCTTTTTCTATTCTTAGAATATTCTAGGGTTTCAATAGCTATTTTTCTCTTTGCCCAAAAGGGGGAGCGCGTGGCTTCTATCACCGCGTTTTCAACCTCCGTAATATCTAAATAGTCCTTAAGTTTAACAAGAGCTGCCTCGTATAACTTATAATGCTGTTCATTTTTAAGCTGGTGTAACCACGCCTGCCAACTCTTTTTTTCATTGATCTTGGCTAGCAAATAACGCTCTGGGTCAAATATTACATTATAAGGGGGGTGCGCCAAAGGAATAATTAATACAGTATCTAAAGAACGGAAGTTTAAACTAATAATTTTAGCTCCCTCCTCTGCCCAATATTTTATGTTTACAGGTAACTGATAAACAGGAGAAATATCTGTATTTTGCTTTTGGGCTAATTGGATGCGCAGCTGGCGTTTTTCCGTATCATATTCATAGCTAACATCAATAATAGGGTGCCCCGGGTACATATACCACTGATCGAAAAACCACCGTAAGTCTTGCCCTGATACTTCCTCAAAAGCAGCACGAAGCTCGTGCAACTCAACGTCTGAAAGCGCATTTTTTTTCAGATAGCGTTTTAAGGATTCAAAAAAAGCCTCCTCTCCCAAAATAACTCGTAGCATATGTAACACCCTAGCCCCTTTTTGGTAAGAATGGGCATCAAACATTTCATCAGGCGTATGGTAGCATGCGCGTATCAAAGGAACCTTTTTAAAATTGAATTCAGAAAGATACATATCTAAGTCTTTAGCTAAATGCAACTCTGCCTCCTCTCTACCATATTTATATTCCTTCCAAAGGTACTCGGCATAAGAAGCAAAGCTTTCGTTTAAAGTTAAATGGTTCCAATCTCGGCAAGTAACATAGTCTCCAAACCAATGGTGAAATAATTCATGCGCAATATAGTCTTCATAAGTTTCATCAAGATGAGCACGAGCATCATGCTGTAAAGCCTCCATATGTACTACAGCCGTTGTATTTTCCATCGCTCCAGAAACAAAGTCTCTTACTACTATTTGTGCATATTTAGGCCAGGGAAAAACCACACCCAGTTTTTGACTAAAAAAGTCTAGCATTTCTGGCGTATTGCCAAATATTAAGTGCACATAGGGAGCGTATTCTGGTTCTACGTAATAAGATATTTCTTTACCTTGCCAGTATTCTTTTGTCACAGAAAAAGTACCAGCAGCAAACATAAAAAGGTAAGGCGCATGCGGAATGTCCAGCTTCCAATGGTCCGTGCGCGTACCGTCGCCATTATCTTGAGAACTTACCAATACGCCATTAGAAAGAGTTACATAGTCTTTATCAACTGTCAATAAAAGCTCCTGCGTGGAACGTTCGTAAGGATAGTCTAGGGTCGGAAACCAACATGAGGCTGCATTAGGCTGCCCTTGCGTCCAAATTTGACGTGGTTTATTGGGTACCTCATAATGAGGATTGACAAAGTAAACACCTTTAGAAGCACTAATTGCTTCTGTATACTCCTGCTCTAATTCATTAGGTCGTGCAATGTATTGAATAAAAATAGAAAAAGTATCTCCTCTTTGGTAGGTTCGGTCTAGCTTCACTTTTAGTTGCTTTCCATCGTAAGTATAGGCTAGGGGAGTATAAATAGAATAGGGAGCTTGCAAAAGAGCCACTAGTTCTATCAAAAAACCTTTAGCATCAATACTAAATGAATCAAGAGGGTAGAACCACGGAGTAAAGGTCAAACTCGCTTTTCCGTACAGCCAACTTTTTTCCCAATCGGGCCTTAATTCTAGGCGTGTGTGAATGAGGTCTACCAATCGAGGAGGAAGAACTTGGGGGATACAGGGAGCTGGTCGCTTAGAATTAGGGGTTGTACCTACCTCTTTATCTTCTAGAAAAACATCAGACACACCCGCCGGAGAAATTTGTAGCTTCTCTGCCTTATTTTTCTGCTCCAGCTTTTGCGTGCTATGGCAACCCGCTAAACAATACGCTATTATTATAACCCAACCCAAGTGGCGTAAGTGCATAAAAGCTAATCTTAAACTTATCATCAAACTCAAATCAAATATACCACTATTCTCTTAACCTAAAAATTACCATGTTTTACATAAAAATTGATATGAAAATAGTTAGAAAACATTATTACTTCACTAATGAAATATTCGTCTTTGATTCCTAATACATATACATACATAGGAGAGGTAATATTAGCAGGATAAATCTTTTATAAGCGAGCTGGCATAGTTTTCTATAAAACGGGGATAATAATATTTTTCTAGCTCCTGGATTTTCTGCATCAATTCTTGGGCAGTACAATTAGAGGGAACATCCACCACCTGCTGCATCAATACAGGACCTTCATCGTACTTTTCATTTACTAAATGAATAGTAAAACCTGTTTGCTCTTCTTGCGCATCTAGCACTGCTTGATGTACTCTTATACCATACATTCCTTTACCGCCATATTTAGGTAACAAAGAAGGGTGAATATTTAAGACCGCATTCGGATAACTTTGAATAATAAAGGGGGGTATTAATTTCAAGTAACCTGCCAAAATAATTAGGCGTACCCCATGCCCTTGTAAGCAATTATATAGAAAAGAAACGCTTTGATTATGAATATAAACAGCTAAGTTAGCCCTATTAGCTCGCTCGATAACAAGTGCTCTTGGATTATTAGAAACTACCAAAGAGGGTACTAACCAGTGATTACTAAAATACTCCCATATGGCTTGAGCCACTGTACCCTGGCCCGAAGCAAAAATGGCAAAATTCATATTTTACAATTTTTTAATACTCCTATACCCTCTTCAAAAAAATTAAAGTACTTCTTTATAAAAGGACTCCGATCCGAGCTTCAACAGCTTCAACAAATGAGTAAGCAAAATAACAAATGCCTTTATGTGCATATAAGCCTCTTCTTTGTTTGCCTTTAACTTGACTATTGTTTTTTCACAAAGAGCAATAAGAGGGGAAGCTCCAATATTTCGTGCTAATAAAATAATTTGCTCCAAATGGCGAATCATTAAATCTAGGGGAAAAGGCTGCTCGGAAGCTATAACATTTATTTGACGTAAATAACGATCTATTTCTTTAAAGAAAGCCTCATAAAAACTAACTGCCCAATTTTGAGATTCATAATTCTTTAAATGCTGCTCTAAAAAAGAATTCCACTCAGAAGAGTCTATTTGCTTCATCTGAGCTATAGCATTACAATAGAGTAATATTTTTTTTTGTACTTCTTCAATGCGAATAGGCTTACTAATATAATCATCCATTCCCGCTTCTAAGCAGTCTTCCTGATCCTTAGGCATTACATTAGCCGTCATTGCAATTATAAAAGGTCTTATAAACTCTTTTTTTCGCTGGTAAAAAGCTATTATTTTTTGTGCCGCTTCTAACCCATCAATTTCTGGCATTTGAACGTCCATCAATATCAAATCAAAATTTTGGTTCTGTACCATCTCTATAGCCGCCCTACCATTCTCCACGATAACAATATGCTCAAAGCCTAACT
>JANWXU010000141.1 GCA_025057395.1 Bacteroidia bacterium
TTGCTGACCTCAATAACGACGGAAGAATTACTTCTCAATTCGATAGGACCATGATTGGAACGCCGCACCCTCTTCACACTGGCGGATTTACTAATAACTTTAGCTTTATGGGATTCGACTTACAAATCTTTTTGCAGTGGTCTTATGGTAATGATATATTAAATTATACTCGTGTTTTTGTGGAAGGGTTGGGTACTCGCCCTTTTCAGAATATAGGGGCAGTTAGGGACCGCTGGCGTAAACCAGGTGATATAACAGATATTCCAAGGGCTACTCTAAGCGACCCTAATAATAATTTACGTACCTCAAGTCGCTTCATAGAAGATGGTTCTTACTTGCGTTTTCGCAATGTGATATTAGGTTATAATTTCCCTGCTTCATTGATAAGTAAATTAAAGCTTTCCCAGCTGCGAGTATTTGTGCAAGCACAAAATTTATTTACTTTCACTAATTATTCCGGATTAGACCCCGAGCTAAACTTTCAAGGAGATGCTACTCTTACAATGGGTACAGATTTCTTTACTTACCCACAACCCCGTACAATTACTTTTGGTTTAAATGTTGGCTTTTAATAAAAAAAATGGAAATTATGAAGAGGCATATAAATAAGTTCTTTTTAGTTACTGTTTTTTTTCTTGCTTCTTGCCAAGCAGGCTTGGACGATCCTAAACCAGTAACAGAGGTAGATGCTGAAAAGGCAATTGTGGACCAGAATTCTTTGGAAAGTGCTATGATTGGTACATATAGTACTTTGCAAAGTGGCAATTTGTATGGAAATTACTGTGTCACTTGGCCCGACTTAGCATCTGACCTTACAGACCATACAGGTACTTTTGGGGGCAATTTACAAGTAGATAGGCATGTTAAATTAGCTGATCAGGTAGAGTTTAATAGTGTTTGGGCAACATTATATATCGGTATCAATAGAGCCAATACTGTCATTGAAGCTACAGAGCGTTTGACTTCTATTCCCGAGGAAGTTCGCTTACAATACAAAGGGGAGGCACTCTTTTTAAGGGCACTTTTTTATTTTGATTTGTGTCGCTTTTATTCCAAGTTACCTTATGAGCCTACTAATTTAGCTGTACCCTTGAAATTAAATGCAACACGCACTATTGAAGAAGCCGCAAAATTAGTTCCTCGTAATACTGCAGGTGAGGTATATGCTCAAATTAATAAAGATTTGGAAGAAGCAGCTAATTACCTGCCAGATTTTCAAACAGGAAGAGCAAGTAAGTTAGCTGCTAAAGCCTTACAAGCCAGAGTAAAGCTTTATCAAAGAGAATGGGCACAAGCAGCTGCCTTGGCAGAAGAAGTATTGGCTGCTAAGGGGCAAAGGGAAAGATTAGCTACCGATTACCAAGGAATTTTCCTCAATAAAAATAGTGCTGAAGCGATTTTTGAGTTACAGTTCGATATTAACAATCAAAATAATTTGCCTTTTTGGTATTTTCCAAGTACGCTAGGAGGAAGAAGAGAATTTGCTCCTAACCCTGCCTTTGTTCGAGCTTGGCCAAGTAAGGATCCTAGAAAAGGAGTTTGTGTCGATTCTCTAAGGCCGGGTTTGTACTACGGAAAAAAATATTTTCGAATTACTACCAAAGACGATAATGTACCAATTTTGCGGGTAGCAGAAATGCATCTTATTCGGGCAGAAGCAAAAAATGAATTAGGAGAATTAGAGGAGGCTAAAAAATCCTTAAATGTTGTACGTGCTAGAGTAGGTTTAGAGCCAGTGGAAGTGAATGACCAAGCCCAATTACGCCTAGCAATAGAAAGGGAAAGAGCGTTTGAATTTATGCTGGAAGGACATCGTTGGTATGATTTAATTCGTACGGGTAGGGCTGTCTCTGTGCTACGTATTCCCCCTGCGCAAGCTACTTTCCCCATTCCGCAAGCTGAAATTGATAGAAATCCTAGGCTTGTTCAAAATGAAGGATATTAATAAAAGCTCAAATTAAACTTCATAAATTAATATAAATTTTATCAAAAAGTCGTTCTATAATCTAAATTGTAGAACGACTTTTTTGCATTTAAACTAGTAAATTTGGGAACTTTTGCTTTTTTACGAATGAAAAAGATTTTACTTTTTGTAGCTTGGGTATCTATTGTTTTTATGTTGCGGCTTGGGGCCCAAAATATTTCTCTGACTTTAGAGGGAAAAGTGATGGATGTCAAAAATGAGCCGCTTGTTGGAGCAGCAGTAGAAATTTTAAAAGCAGGAGTTACAATTACGGGTGCTTATACTGATGAGGAGGGTGCTTTTTGGATTATTCTATCAGATACTAGTAATTTGTTTCTAAAAGTCTCTTATGTAGGATATAAGTCGTATAGTGCCCGCATTACTGCTGATATGTTTAAGGCGCCCCTTAGTATTAATTTACCAGAGGATGTGTTGGAACTGGAAAAAGTGGTAGTAGTGGGCTATGGAACTCAAGAAAAGCGCAGTGTTACAGGTTCTGTGGCGGGCATTAAAGCTGCCGATATTGCCAATATTGCGGCTGCTAACTTGGATCAAGCTTTGCAAGGAAGAGCAGCAGGTGTACAAATTTTTCAAAATTCTGGAACGCCAGGCGCAGGAATTACTGTACGAGTACGGGGGGCTAGTTCTATTAATTCGGGTAACCAACCTTTATATGTTATTGACGGAGTCCCCATGAATACAGGAGATTTTGGCGTACTTTCTGAAAATTTAGGAGGACAAACCATCAATGCACTTTCGGATATCAACCCTAATGATATTGCTTCGATTGAAATTTTGAAAGATGCTGCTGCTTGCGCCATTTATGGAGCCCGGGCTTCCAATGGAGTGGTACTTATTACTACTAAAAGAGGACAAGCAGGAAACACTATTTATAATCTTAATTTTTATAGCGGTATACAGCAGCCATGGCGAAAATTAAAACTTATGGATGCTAAGCAGTATATGGAGCTTATGAACGAGGCTTACATAAATGATGGCTTGGAGGCTCCTTATGCTAATCCTAATAATTCAGTAAACACTGATTGGCAAAATGAAATTTTCCAAACGGCTCCTATTGGACAAGTGGAGCTTTCTGCCTCCGGTGGAAATGTGAATACGCGGTATTTTATTTCAGGTACTTATTTCGGACAACAAGGAATCCAAAAAGGTACAGGCTTCGAGCGCTTTAATACGCGAATGAACCTAGATCTTACTCCTACTGATAAGCTAACTATTGGCACAAGCATGGGGCTCACTTATTCTCATAATCGTAGAACCCCTAACGATAATAGTATTTATGGGCCTGTAGGGGGTGCTCTTATTACTCCCGCCCTGCAGCCTATTTATAATCCCGATGGCTCATGGAGTCGCAATGCCCTAGGCTCTAATCCCGTAGGTGTAACTCAAACGGATGATAATCTTTCTAAGTCTTATCGTATACTTGCTAACGCTTTTATTCGCTACGAAATTATAAAAGGGTTATTTTTTCGTACTTCCTTTGGGCTAGATTGGTTAAACCTTAATGAGCGTGCTTATAATTCTCCTTTGTTAGTAGGAGCGGGTACAAATGGCTATGCCTTAATGGCAGCTACCCAGGTGCAAAAGCTGCTTAATGAAAATTATTTTACTTGGAAGCGTACTTTGGGCGATATTCACACCCTGGAAGCAATAGCAGGCTTTAGTTTTGAAAGAAATACAACTGAAGGAAATGTATCTCAAGGGCAAAATTTTCCTAGTGAAAGATTCCGCTATATTGGGGCGGCTGCCGTTTTTCCGGGTAGCTCGGGCTTCCGAACCGGTTGGGCTATGAATTCTTTTTTTTCAAGGGTTAATTATAATCTAAAAGATAAATATTTCCTAGGGGTAAATTTTAGAGCAGATGGTTCCTCTCGTTTTGGAGCCGATAATCGTTATGGATATTTCCCGGGGATTTCCGCAGGCTGGCGCATTAAAGGTGAAGATTTCTTAAAAGATGCTTTATGGGTAGATGATTTAAAGATTCGTGCTAGTTACGGCTTCACAGGTAACCAGGAAGGACTTGCTAATTTTGCCGCCCGTGGCCTATTTGGAGCAGGCTATAATTACGATGGAAATGCCGGTATAGTTCCTACCCAGCTTCCTAATCCTAGTTTGAAGTGGGAAAGCACCTCGCAGCTCGATCTAGGAATTGATTTTGTTACTTTAAAAGAAAAAATTTCTTTGACGTTTGATTTTTATATTAAGCAAACACAAGATTTACTTTTTAGTCGTCCTTTGCCTACTACTTCTGGCTTTACTTTTGTTACCGAAAATATAGGAAAAATTCGCAATATAGGCTTTGATTTAAGTATTCGAAGCCAAGTATTGGCGCCGCTAACAGATAAAGGATTACGTTGGACTATAGACTTTAATTTTTCTCACTATGCTAATACAGTCTTATCCCTATATAATAAGCAACCCCAAGAGTTTGGCTTCGTAAGCCGCGTCTCGGAAGGACGTCCAATTGGAGTTTTTTATGCTTTTGAATCTAAAGGAGTAAACCCTGAAACAGGAGATATAAATTTTGTAGACCTCAATGGTGATGGCGTAATTACTGCTGACGATAGAAATTATATTGGCAGTCCGCATCCTTTATTTTTTGGAGGTCTAACTAATATTTTCACATGGAATAACTTTGAGTTTAATATATTTTTACAATTTAATTACGGAAATAAAATTTATAATTCCACTAGGCAATATATAGAAAGTGTAGGGGCCTTACCTTTTAATAATTTAGCCTCAGTAGAGAATCGATGGAAAAAGCCAGGAGATAAAACGGATATTCCGCGTGCCACAGTGCTGGATTTAAATAACAATAGTCGTGATTCCAATCGGTGGTTAGAAGATGGTTCCTTTTTAAGGGTCAAAAATGTAGTACTTTCTTATAATTTTTCCCCTGCTCTTTGTAAGCGACTGAAGCTTCGTTCGATGAAAATTTTTATACAGTCGCAAAACTTATTAACTTTTACTCCTTATAGTGGCTTGGACCCAGAAGTTAATTTTGATGGTACTAGTAATACTGTATTAGGAACAGACTTTTTTACTTACCCACAAGCTCGTAATATTACCCTGGGTGTAAATCTTAGTTTTTAATGACGAAAAGATATGAAAAAAATAATACTCATATTTCTTTTTACTATTCTTTTAATTTCAAGTAGTTGTTTTTATTCTTGCCAGAGTGGCTTGGATGTAGATCCTACTCCGGATAATGTAGTGGATGAGCAAAATGCTATTACTAACATTCGAGAGTTAGAAGCGGCTATTAATGGTATTTATGATGGTCTACAGAATGAAAATTATTATGGGCAGTATTATACCCTTTGGCCCGATTTAGCAGCTGATAATCTTCGGTGGACAGGTAGCTTTATAACCAATCGCGAGGTGGATATTAGGCGTATTCTTGCTACTAATGTAACCGTTTTTGAAATCTGGCGTAGGCTTTATAGTACTATCAATCGTGCTAATCGAGTAATTGATGCTATAGAAAGAGTACCAGGCATAAACGCAGAAAGTAAAAAACAGTATTTAGGAGAAGCACGTTTCTTGAGAGCATTAGCTCATTTTGATTTAGTTCGGCTTTATGCAAAGCCTTATAATAATAGTACAGCTACTTCAGATTTGGGGGTTCCCATCATTAAAAAAGCTACTTATACTATTGCTCAGGCTAGCGAAGGAGTTACAAGAAATACAGTTGCTGAAGTATATGATTTTGTTATCCAGGAGTTACTTGCTTGTGAAGAGTTGCTTACAGATGCATTTTTCCCTAAAAGGGCAAGTTCTATAGCTGCCAAAGCTCTTTTAGCAAGGGTGTATTTATACAAACAAGATTGGCAAAAGGCAGAAGCTAAGGCTACTGAAGTAATAAATCTAATGCCGCCTCTTACTACCCGCTACCAAGATATTTATCAAGTAAAAAATAGTAATGAAGCTATTTTTGAGTTGCAGTTTTTAAATAACGATCCTAATTATTTAGCTTTTTGGCTGTTCCCGGCAGAGTATGGAGGGCGGCATGAATACGAGCCTACTGAAGAATTATTTATGGCTTATCAAGAAAATGACTTACGCCTAGCTTTTAATTTAGTTCCAGCTGATACCCTTAATTCTATTCCTCCTTTTGCGAAAAAGTATTATCGAATAGCTACTAATGATGATAATTGTCATATTTTGCGCCTGGCTGAGCAATACTTAATTCGAGCTGAAGCAAGAGCCCAACAAAATAACTTAAGTGGTGCTCTTGAAGACCTCAACGCTGTGCGCTTACGAGCTGGTTTGCAAGAAGCTTCTGCCGACACTCAGGCAGAAGTTTTACGCTTAGTAGAGAAAGAAAGGCAATGTGAACTTGCTTTTGAAGGTCATCGTTGGTTTGATTTGGTACGTACTGGAAGAGCTGAGGAAGTGCTAGGTATTTCTCCCCAAGAGCGTTTTCGTTTAGTCTTTCCTATTCCCCAAGCAGAAATTGTACGTAATCCTAAGCTAGTACAAAACCCAGGCTATTAGAAAATTTATTACCCTGGTTTATTATCCGTATTAGAGAACGACTAATACGGATTTTTTATTTTTAAACAAAAAGTTTATGTAATTCTTTGGGTATGGAAACCTTGGAAATTAATATAATTCCTTCTTCTACTCCAGACCAAATTATTGATGAAATTCGCCGCAATATACCTGAATTACCAGGCATATATAAGTATCGTGATAAAAATGGAAATATTATATATGTAGGAAAAGCAATTAACCTTAAAAAACGAGTAAATAGTTATTTTACTCGTAACAACTCTCATGATCTTAAAACACAGCGCCTAGTATCACAAATATGTAGCATTGAATTTGTGATTACTGAAGATGAAAGGGAAGCCTTATTATTAGAAAATAATCTTATTAAGGAACACCAGCCCAAGTATAATATACTACTACGTGATGGTAAGTCGTATTCTTACATATGCATAAAGAATGAACCTTTTCCAAGAGTCTTTATTACTCGAAAACGTTTGGATGACGGCTCCACTTACTTTGGACCCTACCCTGGTAGTGAGACCATATATCAGGTGATGGAGTTTATTCGAAAAAATTTTAAGTTGCGTAATTGTAAGTTGCCTTTGAGTACTAAAAATATAGAGCAAAAAAAATTTCGAGCCTGTTTGGAATACCATATTGGAAATTGTAAGGCTCCTTGCGTGGGAAAGCAAACTGAAGCAGAATATAACAATGACATTATGCAAATTCGTCATGTACTAGATGGCAATTTTGACAAACTGGAAGAGTATTTGAGAAACAAAATAAATGAAGCAGCTAATTGCTGGAATTTTGAGCAGGCCCACGAGTTAAAGAAGCATCTAGAAAAAATTCAGGACTATAAAGCTAAGTGTACTATTGTTTCCCAAAACATTTATCAACTAGAAGTAGTTACTCTAACTCAGCGAGAGAAGTTAGTAATAGCCTATCATTTTAAAATTTTCAAAGGAACTGTAATTCGAACTCACGCTTTTGATATTTGGATAAATAACCAAGAATCTTATGCTGAAATATTAAATGCTGTGCTTACTCGCTTGGCAGCAGAAGATGAGAAATTTTACTATAAAGTTTTAAGCAATATTAATGTAGAAGATTCTACTTTTTTTGCACCCTTTGAAGTCATTTCTCCTACAACTGAAGAAGAACAAAGATTGGTGGAGTTAGCCATTAAAAATAGTAATGTATTACTAGAGCAAAAATTGAATTCTATTTTAGCTTACAAAAGAGAAAATGTTAGAGTAGGGGTACTGGAACAGCTACAGAAGGATTTAAATTTGCCCCATATTCCATATCACATTGAGGGTTTTGATAATGCTAATATTCAAGGAGATACTCCCGTCTCTTCGATTGTGGTATTTAAGAATGGTAAACCTGCTAAAAGAGAATATCGGGTAATGAATATTCAAACAGTAAAAGGACCTAATGACTTTGAGACGATAAGGGAAGTGGTTTACCGCCGTTACCGGCGGGTATTAGAAGAGGGGGGGAATTTACCTGATTTAATTGTGATTGATGGAGGAAAAGGGCAGTTATCTCATGCTATAGAGGCTTTGCAAGAGCTTAATCTACATGAGAAAATTCCAGTAATTGGCATTGCCAAAAGACTCGAAGAAATTTACTTCAAAAATGACCCCTTACCACTTTGGATTGATAAAAAGAGTTCTAGTTTAAAGTTACTGCAGTATATTCGAAATGAGGCACATAGGGCTGCCAATTCTTATCATCGAAAAAAGCGAAGTGAAAAATTCATTTCTACGGAACTTACCCAAATTAAAGGTATTGGCAATGCGACTGCGCAAAGGCTTTTAAGAGAGTTTAAGTCAATAGAGCATATTAAGCAAGCCCCTTTAGAGCAAATTGCGCAGATAATAGGCAAAGCGAAGGCTACTTTAGTATTTAACTATTTTCAGGCGAAAAATACTATTCCTAACTAATACCAGCCTGGTGTTATCTTGAATTAATAGCAATGGCCTATAATCAAATTTTTTTAGGGTGGTGTTATCTATTTATGGGGGATATATCAAAATTAATTTAGTAAAGAGTGTTTCTTAGTTTTATTTAGATATTTATTAAATTTAAACTCTTACTTTGAAGAATAAAAATAGCTAGATTAGTGCTTTGATTTATTAGCGATGGATCCTATCTTAAATACACTTATTTTAATTTTGATAGTTGTTTTTGTGATGCTAACGGCAGCTGCTTATTCTGTATATGCTGAGCGTAAAATTTCAGCGTGGATACAGCAGCGTCCAGGACCTAATCGCGTAGGTCCCTTTGGCTTATTACAGCCGGCCGCTGATGCATTAAAGCTACTTCTCAAGGAAGATATCGTTCCGACGTATGCTAATAAATTTGTTCATTTTATAGCTCCCGCCGCCGTTGTTACTTTGGCAGTACTAAATTTATCTATGATTCCTTTTGCTAAAGGAATTCAGATTTTTGATGCTAATATTGGGGTGCTTTTTATCTTAGGAGTAGCCTCCATTTCAGTATACGGTATTACGCTGGCAGGATGGGCTTCTAATAGCAAATATGCTTTATTGGGAGGGTTAAGAAGCTCAGCTCAAATGATTTCTTATGAGTTATCGATGGGTTTATCGGTGGTAAGTGTAATATTACTGAGTAATTTTTTTGCTCCCCAGGGCGCTGATATTCTTAAGACAAGTACTATTGTGGAGGCCCAGCGCGATGTTTGGTTCATATTTGTAAATCCATTAGGGTTTTTCATTTTTGTAGTCTGCGCTTTTGCAGAAACGAACC
>JANWXU010000142.1 GCA_025057395.1 Bacteroidia bacterium
GTATTTAATGTATGTTGGTATTATATTTTTAGTGTGCAAAAAAAAGGGATAGATTATAATATTTAAAGTAAATGGCATGTACTTTGATGTACACTAGTTAAAAAATAAATATCCATAAACTATGTTCTCGATATACGATCTAGGTGGCTTAAATCTGTGGGCGCCCTTTTATTTTCAGGATGCACCGACGGGGGATCCTCGAGAATCGTCTCGTTTATTGCCTGTTGATATTTTGGAAGATAATCAAAGTATTCAGCTTTGGGCTTATTTACCTGGAGCAGGGAAAACAGATTTTAATGTAGAGGTGGACCACAATACGTATGAATTAAGAATTCGCGGCGAAAGGAAAAATCCGAGTCAAGGAGGGGCGCTTTATTTTCGTAAGCAAGAAATGGAGCATGGTATTTTTGAAAGACGCTTTACCTTATCTAAAGAACTAGACGTCGATAATATTTCTGCCAGTTATGAAGATGGAGTTTTAAAAATTAAGATTCCTAGGTTACAAAAAATAACAAAAGTTGTGTCTGTAATGTAAGACGTAGGGCTTGGAAGCAAAATGAAAAAGAATTGAGGAAATTAAGAAGGAGTATTTTTTTCTAGTTCCGGATTATACCAGTGGTAATAGGAATTCACTTCATCCTTTATAAATCCATTTTTTACATAAAACTTTTGAGCACGGGTATTTTGAATTTCAGTTTGTAAAAAAATTCCCTGGGCTTGAGTTTCTTTGGCTAAAAGAATAGCTTTTTGAATAAGAAGTTGCCCTACGCCGCATCCGCGGTAGGACTCATAAACGTATAAATCGTTTAGAATCCAAAGTCTTCGCATGGCTAAGGAAGAAAAGCTAGGAAAAAGGTGCACAAACCCTACTATTGAAAAAGGAGTTGGATGTTTGGGATGTTGAGCAAGGTACAGACGGGTATCTTGATATTGGAGCCTAAGAGTGAGGAAGCGGAAAGCTGCCGCTTTATTAGGTGGCATGCGATAAAATTGGCGATATTCTTCAAATAAATCAACTAGTTCAGGTAAATGAATTTGGGATGCTGTAATTATTTGTATTTTTTGTGGCCTTTCGTTATTTGAAGTATTTTTCTCTATCTCAAACATAGGGTAGATGGAAATATTAGCTTCTGAGCAGTGTAGTGCAAAAGGTAATTAAATCTAATTAATTTTTAGCAGGGAGGTTAAAATGCCTCCCTGACTTTTAGGCTAAAGCATTTAGAGATTCTACATTGAAATTACACGAAATTCTACTCTTCTATTTATAGCCCTGTTAGCTTCTGTTTTGTTATCTACAAGGGGCTTGGTCTCTCCGTACCCTTCAGCTCTAACACGGTCAGGACTAATTCCCTTAGAAAGTAAATAGTCTCTTACAGCGGCTGCTCTCTCTCTCGATAGCTTTAAGTTATATTCGGGACTTCCAACGTTATCGGTATGCCCAGCAATCTCAATTACTAGAGTGCTTGCATCGTTCATTAAAGAAACGAGGCGATCTAATTCTACAAAAGATTCCGGGCGTAGAGTTGCTTTATTAAATTCAAATTGGATGTTATTTAAGCGAACAGTAGTACCTATTTCTATGGGGATAAGGCGAATATCTTTTTGAATTTCTTGGTACATGGTACCCTTATCAGGTACTGATACATTTATATACTCGGTAATAAATTTATCTTTTTTAACGATTAAATTATAATCATCCACAGCTGGTAGCCCTAGTTTATATTCACCGCTGCTAACTGCTGAGTTCATTACACCTTTTTGTTTTTCTCCGCCAGCTCTTTCCCACATAATTCGGGCATCAATACCCTCTCCTGTTTTATCATTTAGTACTTTACCAAATAGTAACAGTGGCGGCTTAGGTAAAAGCTTGATGTCTTTGGTAAACGTGGTTTGACCTGGTGCAATACTTATTTTTTCGGTATTAGGATAAAAGCCAATAGCTGTTGCTGTTAGTTCGTATTCTGCTGTTTCGGCTTTTACTTTCAGTTTATAATCGCCATTAGTACTTGATTTTCCTTCTTTGGCGATGCTTTCGCCTATTTTTTTATAGGTAATAGTGGCAGCTATAGGAGCCTGTGTTTCTGCGTTAAGTACTTTACCTATAAGCTCAATGTCACTGGATTTAAGGGCAAAATCCCTTTTATAAAAATTATTTTTTTGTTCAGCACTTAAGCGTATAGCTTCCTTTACTTCTACGAACCCTTCTGCATTAATAGTAATATTAAAATTATCTACTGTTCCTGGTACTTCAAACCGATATTCCCCATTATTATTTACTTCTGCCCTGTTTTCAGAGCCATCAGGCAGTCGATAGCTCAAATTGGCTAGTATTCCCTGTTGGGTAAGTTCATTGTAAATTCTTCCACTTACGATAGTGGGCTTGAGTTTTATTACAAAAGAGTGACTTTTTGTTTGGCACTCATTTACATTGGTTAAATCAATTATTAAGCTATCACGTGTATAGCCAGGCATGGTAGTTTGAACAATATACTTTTTACCAACTGGCAATACAATTGTGAAGTCGCCCGTGGCAGGATTCGTGTAGGCTCTTCCGTCTTCTCTACCCATAGGGTACTCGCGGTAATTAATTTCTGCGTCTAGTTCTTGCCCCCTGTCATCTTTTACAACCCCAGAAAAGATCATAACAGGATTAGGTTTCATACCTGCAGGAATAGGAAGGCGAAAAATGTCTCCTGCTCCTAACGAGTTATTAGTAGAAACGACATAAGCCCAATCTCCACAGGCAGGAATTACAAAGTAGGCGTCGGTTCCCGGCGTATTAACGGTAGGACCTAAATTCTCTGGAGTGGACCAATTTCGCCAAGAATCGTCTAATCTTCGAGTTACATATAAATCTACTCCTCCAATTCTATTTTTAATATGTCCATCGGTGCAGTAATAGAGGGTTCGTCCATCAGCTGCTAAAAAAGGGGAATAGTCTTTGCCTTCAGTATTCACAGTTTTACCTAAATTAGCAGGCTCTGACCAGGAGCCATCAGGCTGCAAAAAGCTAACAAATAAATCCTGGTCTAATATACTTTTTTCATTTTCAATGGAAAGAATTAGAACCTTACCATTATTGCTTAAAAAATAGCCACTATATTTACTTACATTTCTAAAGTTACGGATATTTAATTTTTCGGGGGCAGACCATCCGGTACGAGTTCGACGTGATACCTTATCTCCTAGTAAGAGTAGGTTTCCGTCTGCACTTGCAGAGGTTATTACGTTATTGTGTTCATCATTTAGCAAAGTAAGATTTTCGGCCTTTCCCCATGTACCGTCAGGTTGTAAGCGAGAGAACCAAATATCCATATTATTTTTCCCAGGAATAATTCCTCCTACATTATCGGGGTGGTTATTTCTCACAAAAAATAGCGTTTTGCCATCTGCAGAGATGATAGGTGAAAGTTCATCTGCTGTTGAATTTACATTAGGACCTAGATTTTCCAAAATAGGCTGTGCCCATGCTCGTATTTTTACGAGCTCAAGAAGTAAGAAATGGGCTATTAAAATAAAACTAATTAGCAGTAGTTTTTTCATTGTAGAAAAGCTTCTTAAGTGCCAAGTTATTGAATTAAAAATTTTAAAGTAGAGTACCTTAAAAAATTTTTATGTAAATTTAAAAATTAAAGAGTTTTGCAATAGTACACAGAAAGTTTTTATGTTGGGTGGGTACGCGAACGAAAAGACGAGGGTTAGGCATAAAAATTGATTGTAGTTATGATAGGTAATACATAATATAGTTATGTTTGTTTAGGATAAATTTTAGAGGAATTCAACAACATGTTACTTATCTACGGAAGTATTTTTTTACTATTTTTCTGCTCGTGGGCATGGGGGCAAGATTTCGGAATGCTAATTTTTAGGGCTACTTCTCCAGAAAGGATTCAGGTCTCTTTGAATAATGTACCCTGGAACTCCAATTTTGAGGCGGAAGTAGTGATCCCCAACGTTATGCCCGGTACTCATAATGTAATGGCCAATATTTATGATGGCCGTAGTCTTTTTTATCGTTCAGCTTCTCTGGTAGTAGAACCTGGTTTTGCTTACCATTATCATATTCTACGTAATAGAAGGGGAGAATACATATTCAGCTTGCAAATGAAAGAAAGAATCGCTGCTCCTTACCCTATAGGGACTCCGCCCGGCATTTTAAATTGCTCCTCTCCAATTTCACCATACGAATTTGAACAGGCTCGAAGTACCTTAGCTAGCGTACGATTTGCCGACACGCAAAAACAAATTTTTCGTCAAATTGTAGAGCATAATTGTTTAGTTACTGAACAGGTTGCTGCTTTATTAAGTCACTTTTCGTTTGAAAATGATAAGTTAGAAATGGCTAAATATGCCTTGCCTTTTGTTTTAGACCCTCAAAGGTATTTTACGCTTGTTGAAGAATTTCGTTTCGAGGATTCAAAAAATGAGTTGCTTAGTTATATACGCTCTTATTCTCCACCAAACCCCTCTAACTATCCCTTTCGCCCTTCTCCATCGCCTAATTCTTCTAATTTTAATCCCCCTCCCCCCTCCACATTTCAGCAGCGAGGGCCCACCTTACCTAACCGACCTAATTATTCTAATGGTTATAGGGGCAAAATAGGTTGCCAATTTCCCGTTTCTGAGCAGGAGTTAGAGGAAATTTTAGCTCTAATCCGAAAGCAAAGGTTTGGTAATACACAACTAAATATAGCTAAGCAGGCTGCTCAAAATCGCTGCCTTACTACCCTACATATAAAAAGAATCTTAAGTCTACTACGTTTTGAGGATGAAAAAATTGAGTTCGCTAATTTTGCTTACCGTTGGTGCTATGACCCCGATAACTACTATCTACTTGCCGATGCCTTTCAATTTGAAAATAGCTTTCAGGAGTTAATTCGTCGCATCAGGAAATAAATATACATTTAATTTACATGAACTGTTAATAGGGAATAGCGAAGTAGAATAGTAGCAAAACAGTAGAATAGAAGAAGATAACAAAAGCTTAAATTTATTTTTCTTTTTACTTTCTTTTTTACTAAGACTTTAGCTGGATTCTTTACTTAGATATACTATTTTTTACTGCGTACCGAGAGCGGGACTCGAACCCGCACAGCCATTTACTGGCCACAGGATTTTAAGTCCTGCGCGTCTACCTGTTCCGCCATCTCGGCACTTCGGAGCGGGAGACGAGATTCGAACCCGCGACCCCAACCTTGGCAAGGTTGTGCTCTACCAGCTGAGCTACTCCCGCTAGAAGTTCAGTTGCAAAGTTAGGCATTTTTATTATAGAAAACAAGTATCTAAGAAAAATCTTGAGCAGCAATAAAATAAATATTTAGCAATAAAACCTTTGTTAATTAAGGCGGGAGTAGGTATTTTTGGTGAGTGATAATTTCGAGCAAAGTGGAAATTATAAAATGAATAATTTTCGGATTGAAAAAGATACAATGGGGGAGGTACAAGTGCCCAGCGATAAGTACTGGGGGGCACAAACTCAGCGCTCCTTGCAAAATTTTAAAATTGGAGGCCAAAAGATGCCCCTTGAGGTAATACGAGCTTTTGCAGTATTGAAGAAGGCTGCGGCTATTACTAATGCAGAGTTAGGGGTTTTAGCTAAAGAAAAAGCCGAAATTATTGGAAAGGTATGTGATGAAATTTTATCCGGCCAATTAGACGAGCATTTTCCATTAGTGGTATGGCAAACTGGATCGGGTACTCAAAGCAATATGAACGTAAATGAGGTAATTAGCAATCGGGCGATTGAATTGCTAGGAGGAGAAATAGGTTCCAAAACTCCTATTCACCCTAATGACGATGTAAATAAAAGCCAATCTTCTAATGATACGTTCCCTACTGCAATGCATATTGCTGCATACCAGAAGTTGCACCATCATACCCTACCCAAATTAAGAGCGCTACATTTTGAATTAGCGGCAAAAGCAAAAGCTTTTGAAAGAGTGGTAAAAATAGGCAGGACCCATCTAATGGATGCTACCCCCCTTACTTTAGGGCAAGAGTTTTCAGGTTATGCAACGCAGCTTGCTCATAGCATCAGAGCTATTGAAAACACCCTGCCGCATCTTGCAGAGTTAGCTTTAGGCGGAACAGCAGTGGGCACTGGAATTAACGCTCCTAAAGGGTACGCAGAACTTGTGGCAAAACATATTGCTGAGCTTACAGGTCTTCCTTTTGTCTCGGCAGAAAATAAGTTTGAGGCTTTAGCTTGTCACGATACAATGGTGGAAGTATCAGGCGCCTTAAAGCGTACAGCAGTAGCATTAATGAAAATAGCTAACGATATTCGTCTATTAGCTTCGGGTCCTCGTTGCGGGATAGGAGAAATATTAATTCCTGAAAATGAGCCCGGTTCGTCTATTATGCCCGGAAAAGTAAATCCTACGCAATCTGAAGCAGTAACAATGGTTTGTGCACAAGTAATTGGCAATGATGCGGCTATTGCTGTGGGAGCCATGCAAGGACACTTTGAACTTAATGTTTTTAAACCTGTTATTATATATAACTTACTGCAATCTGCACAATTGCTGGGAGATGCGGCTGATTCTTTTCTCAAAAATTGTGTGGTAGGCATCGAGCCTAATTATGCGAGGATAAAAATGCATTTAGATAATTCTTTGATGTTAGTTACTGCCCTAAACCCGTACATAGGGTATGATAAGGCTGCTCAAATTGCTAAAAAAGCCCATAAAGAAAATATTACCCTTAAAGAGGCAGCTATTGCACTAGGCTTTCTTACAGCTGAGGAGTTTGATAAATATATAAAGCCAGAAGAAATGGTAGGTTTTTGATGAATTTTTCTTTTTTAGCAAGTTTACTAGTTACAAAAAGTTTATTTTTATTGAACTAAATTTTTTTTAATTTCGCACTAGATTTCGTGCATAGTATTATACATAGCTCAAGCTCCGAGAGTCGCCTTCCTTAGCATCACTACCATGGAGAAAGTACGAAAAATTAAAAATGCACTTATTTCGGTGACGGATAAGGAAGGGATTCTTGTAGTAGCGAAATTGTTAAATGAAAAGGATATTACTCTTTATGCTACTAGTGGTACTCATAATTTTCTTCAAAAGCAAGGAATTAATTCCAAGGATGTTGCTGAGCTAACGGGCTTTTCTTCCATTTTAGGAGGTCGAGTAAAAACGCTGAATCCTATTATATTTGGGGGGATATTAGCCAGAAGCGAAAACCCCGAGGATAGGCTAGAGATAATAGAACGCCGAATAGTACCCTTTGACTTATTAATAGTTTCTCTATATAACTTTGAGGGAGCAATAGCGCAGGGTGTTGCAGAAGAGGAAATAATTGAAAACATAGATATAGGTGGCGTGGCATTACTTCGAGCGGGGGCCAAAAATTTTGAGTCGGTGTTTTGTATTCCTGGAATTGAATTTTTGGAGGAAGCAATGCCCATTTTAGAGAGAGGAGAATCAAATTTGCAAGAAAGAAAGCGTTTTGCTGCTTATACCTTTTCTTCGATAGCTGAATATGATGAGCAAATAGCTTTATATTTTATTAGTCAAACTTCTAACAACTTAAGGTATGGGGAAAATCCTCATCAAAAAGGGTGTTTAATTGGAAATTTGAATTTTTATCTCAAGCAAAAAGGGGGCAAAGCACTATCTTACAATAATTTATTAGACTTGGATAACGCTTTGCATATTTTGAAAGATTGGTCGCAAGTAGAAAAAAGTGTAGTAATAATAAAACATAATAATCCGTGTGGTGCGGCAGCAGACGCTGATGGAGTTCAGGCTCTGCAGAAAGCGTGGGCAACAGACCCTGAATCTGCATTTGGTGGTGTAATAGCAACGCACCACTCCGTAGACAAGGAATTTGCGCTAGTGCTCGAAAATCTTTTTTTTGAGATATTAGCAGCTCCTAGTTTTGAAGAAGAGGCTTTAAAAGTTTTAGCCAAAAAGAAAAACCGAACTTTACTACAAATTTGTAATTACCCGCAACAGAAACAGCAGAGCCGAAGTATATTTGCGGGAAAACTAGTGCAAGAGGTAGATAATTGTTGGGGAAGTACTAATTTTAAGGTAGTTACTCAAAAGCATCCTTCTGAGGAGGAGATAGCTGATTTTTTTTGGGCAGAGGTACTTATAAAATATTTGCGTTCAAATGCAATAGCAATTGTTCGGAAAAAGCAGTTATTAGGAAAGGGGTGCGGGCAAACTTCGCGCGTAGAAGCGGTGCGTCAGGCTATTGCGCAGGCTCAAAAAAATAAGTTTCCCTTGGAAGGAGCAATTCTTATTAGCGACGCTTTTTTCCCTTTTCCCGATTCTATAGCCCTGGCTTACGAAGCAGGGATAGGTTGTATTGTACAACCGGGAGGGTCGATTCGAGATAAGGAAATAATTGACTATTGTGATTCTTATCATATAGCAATGGTATTTACAGGGATTCGACATTTTCTGCACTAAATTACCATATATAAGTGGGCTTATTTGATTTTTTAACAAAAGATATTGCAATCGATTTGGGCACAGCAAATACCTTAATCATGTATGGGGATAAGGTAGTAGTAGACGAGCCCTCGATTGTTGCCTTGGATAGAAATACGGGGAACGTGATTGCAGTGGGCCGTGAAGCTCTTATGATGCATGAAAAAACCCACGAGCATATCAAAACAGTACGTCCGCTGCGAGACGGCGTCATTGCAGATTTTACTGTCGCTGAGCACATGATTCGGCAATTTATCAAGATGATACAAGTTGATAGTAAAATCTTTTCCCCAAGTTTGCGAATGGTGATTTGTATACCTAGTGGAATCACAGAAGTAGAAAAGCGTGCTGTACGTGATTCTGCAGAGCATGCAGGTGCTAAGGAAGTCTACCTGATTCATGAGCCTAT
>JANWXU010000143.1 GCA_025057395.1 Bacteroidia bacterium
GTAGGCAGCATTCTTGAAAGTAAAAAAATAGGAGATAAATTTCATATTGGCAGAGAATTTGTATGGGATGCTGAAAGTAAAAGTCAAATTCCACATGTTATTCAAAAACTAAAAAGTGAAGCCTACTTAGATTTTGAAAAAGAAATTGAATATCAGCAAGCCTATTTTGATAAGAATGGCAACTACATAGGAAGGGAAAGATATAGCAGTTGGACTTTAGAAGCAATTAAGTACGTAGGCTCAGGTTTTTATCAAAAAGACCATTACTATGAGTTACTTAGCGAAGGAAGAGCCAGCCGCACTGTAGAAACTGTCTTTATCCCTCTACACGAAACTTTACAATTCTTTAACCGTGCTGAATTATATATCGATAAAAATACCTTAAAAGCAGCCTCAGATACGCTAATCAAAAGAAACCGTCTAGGTAAAATTCGAATTGATAACCTTAATGAAAAAATACCTGATTCTTACTTTGCTCCTGAGTCTCTAAAAGTTAAAATATACCGAAAAAAAGGAATCGTAAGGTGCGAAGTAGAGCCTATGATTGATTACGTATACTTAGGGCAATATTATGTAGATGTAGGACCCGCTCCTAAAAGTTTGATAGCTTATAATGAAATGCCTTTAGATTATGACCATCTTAAAAAGATGAACCCTCAACTTAAAGACGTTCTAGTTTCTCCTTTACAAGATATTGTAATTCTCTTTATAGATGACCAACTTGTTGGATATGAAACTCGTACTATGAAAGAAATCTTGCGTTATACTCTACCTAGAGCATGGTCAGGAAAAAGTAATAGACTTTACGATAACCTCAATAATCCTTGCTTTGTGATGGTAGAATGGTGCACAACTCCAGAACAACTCCAATTTTGGGAAAGGGAGCTAAAAAATTAATCAACAGGCTTTTGATATTGTATTATAAACTGAGACCTTTCTAAAGAACCTCCATTTAGCAGCTTTACAGCTTCTTTACGATTTTTCTTCTTCCCTAGTACTATAATTCCCCCCCATTGCTGTTTTTCACAAACATTGGTAATAATACCCCCATCTACTATTAGCCTTGCATTAGGCTCTAAGTATATTTTAGCATTATGGGGTAAGTGCAGTTGACAGTGTACTTGTAAAGTAGCATTACGAGCTATTCTTATATCCCCTTGAAAAAATTTTTTAGCTTTCCAAACAACCCTAGAGTAGGCAGGAATTAACACAACTGAGTCTTTATTGTAAGTACACCAATCTGGAATTACAGCATTGTGTAGAGAGCCCGCATTTCCTGCCAAATAGTAGTGAATTCTACCTAACTGACAAGCTGTAAGTGAAGATTGATCTGCATTATAACCTGCCATATTATTTGAACAATCAGGACCGTTCCAACAACCCTTGTCTTCGGGGTAGTTGGGAGTATCTTCACAATAATCTTCTCCTTTGCCCGGAGGGTTATATGAAATAGGGTGAAATAAGCCTAACATATGTGCTAGTTCATGCCGGATATTACCTGCGGGAATCCATGAGTTTGGTGGATTCTGTTGATAAAAATAGTAAGTATTAATTACACAAAACCACCTTCCACTGCCTATACCATCTGCTAAGCCTTTAGCAGGACAATCTTTTTGCAAGCAGCCTTCTCCCCAAAAAGCATGTATTGCATCAGTTCTGTATTTTAGCATGGAATTTTCTAGTACATATTTTTTATATATACTATCACATTTTCTTTGCTGTTCTCCTATACGATTATGGCAATACAAATCCCAAGCATAGGTATCTCTATGGAAAAGAATAGTATCCACTACAAAAGTTACCCGTGAATCACGAATATAAATAGAGGAAGTGGGCAAGCGAAAAGTATCTAGATTTCTATACTTATCGTTTACCTGTTCTATTATCCAATTTATAAACTTAAGGTCAGCAGGGGTGCTTTTGAAGTTACCACTTCCATCATCTTTTTGAAAAATATGTAATACAAGTCTTACTCGAAAAAGAGGGGTGTACAAAGGATTATCAGGAACGTAATTTTGGGTATCCTGACAATCTACTATTCCTTGAGCACTCAAGCTTTGAATAAATAGCGTAGTAAATAACACTATTAAGGGTAACAAGCTGTGCATTGATAGAAAAAATTTTGGAAAACGCTGATTGTTTGTTAAAAAGAGTAGCAAAAGCTGTTTATATCCTGCTTTAAGTGAGGTTGGAAACCCTGAAGTTCACATATAATCCACACTTTATACTTACTTTGGCCACAAATATTCTACATATAACCCCTACTTTTGAACAGTATTTTTATTCCACAATTTGATGAGCATGTTCCTCAAAGTATTCACAGGTATCAAAATAAACTATTGATTTTTAGATACTTAGAATCCACTTTTAAATTCATTACCTGTTTATTATTTCAATATGTAATGTTTAAGTAAGGCCCTTATTCACACACATATTACATATTATACTATTTCTTTTTAAAGAATTTAACTTTTATATATATAACACATTCACAGAGTGTAAAAGTTAATAATCAAATGAGTATAGCTTAAATCATCAATATCATGGCTAGCCTAGGGCAAAAACACACAGTTTAAGTAAATAAGTTGTGAATAAGTAAATAAAAATATGTTAATAGCTAAGGAATAACTTTCACTACATAATTATATTCCACATTAATTGCACTTAAAAACTTAATATAAGCACATCTATTCTACACAGATTACACATATTTGAACAATCTTTTTAATTCACTCCTAGGCTGTGAATTTATTTTTGTATCCACTATAAGTGTGCTTAGGGTAATGATTTTTAATAATTTACAATCCACTTCTTTCTCACATTCTGTTTGTAACTTAAAAAGAAGTGAAAAAAGTCAATCAGCTTTGAACTTTATCCACACGCTTATAAATACTACAATACTTTTTTAAATTTTTAAAACTTAGCTATATATTAAAAAAGATGTGGGCAAATCTTATTGAGTAGAAGATTTAAAAAATGTACTTTTCTGAGACTCTATAAGCCTTAGATGTTGTTATTTTGTGGTTTATGAAACATATTATAATTACAGGTGGTGCTGGGTTTATTGGCTCACATTTAGTTCGTCATTTTGTACTGAAATATCCAAATTATTGGATACATAACGTAGATAAACTTACATATGCAGGTAACTTGGCTAACTTGAAGGATATAGAAAACGCTCCTAATTATACTTTCCACAAGTTGGACATTTGTGATGCACCTGCCATAGAGTTTTTGTTCGAGAAATATTTTGTAGAGGGTGTTATTCATTTGGCTGCTGAAAGTCATGTGGATAGAAGTATTTTAGAACCTTTGGCTTTTGTGCATACGAATGTAGTAGGGACCACTACTCTTCTAAATGCAGCCCGAAAGTACTGGAAGGATAGAAAAGATGTTCTTTTTTACCATGTTTCTACCGATGAGGTGTATGGCTCTTTAGGTCCAGAAGGTTTTTTTACAGAAGAAACTCCCTATAACCCTAGAAGTCCTTACTCAGCTTCTAAAGCAAGCTCTGACCACTTTGTAAGAGCTTATTTTCATACTTATGGCTTGCCTGTAGTAATTAGTAATTGTTCTAATAACTATGGCCCTTATCAATTTCCTGAAAAGCTTATTCCTTTGATGATATGCAATATTATCCAAAATAAGCCATTACCAGTGTACGGAAAAGGTGAGAATGTTCGAGATTGGCTTTGGGTATTAGATCATTGCCAAGCGATCGATTTAATTTTTCACTATGGTAGGGTAGGCGAGACTTACAATATAGGAGGAAACAATGAGTGGAGAAATATCGACTTGGTATATTTACTTTGCAATCTTATGGACGAAGCTTTAGGACGTCCTAAAGGTTCTAGTGCCTCTCTTATCCAATTTGTTACTGATAGACCAGGGCATGATTTACGCTATGCTATTGATGCTACTAAACTCAGAAATGAGCTAGGCTGGAAACCAACCGTATCTTTTGAAGAAGGCCTGTCTAAAACTATAACTTGGTACTTGGAAAATAAAGAATGGGTAGAGGAGGTAGTATCAGGAGAATATCAACAGTACTATGAGAAACAGTATCAAAAAAGGATTCAACCTAATTTTTAAGTGTGTTTAGTGCTTTATTATGCATTGCAGCTTCAACAAGTTTATTATTTATCCTTCGTTTAGCTAAAGCTGCGCGGATATCTCTTTTTCCAATGATTGTAACTAACTATGTTACTTGCGTACTTTGTGGCTTTTATTTTGTTCCTAGCTATTTTCAAGAGATTTACTTTCTTCCTACTAAAATACCCTTGGCAATAGGCTGGTTGCATGGTTTGC
Organism: Bacteroidia bacterium; assembly: GCA_025057395.1. Classification (GTDB taxonomy): domain Bacteria; phylum Bacteroidota; class Bacteroidia; order J057; family JANWXU01; genus JANWXU01. Next base: position 4,309 of record JANWXU010000143.1, read on the forward strand.
TTTTTGTGAGCTTATTCTTGTTCATAGGAAAAGCCTCACAGCAAATAGGAGTAGCTTACACGGCAATGATTACTCGAATTTCGGTGGTTTTTCCTACTTTGCTTTCTACACTGGTTTACCAAGAAGCTATGGAGACTATAGGCTGGATAGGGATGCTGCTAGCTTTAATAGCAGTTTTTTTCTTGCACTGGGATTACTTAAAGGGTTCAAGTTTGGAGGCTAGAGCAGGTCTAAAAAGAGTAATACTTTCCAGTGCCCTTCTTTTCTTAGGAACAGGAATAGCGGATTCTATTTTCAAAATAGTGGATTTTCATTTTGGTAGTCAAATTGGAGTTCATGTATATACCCTTACGATTTTTCAGTCCGCAGCTTCAGCTGGAAGCTTGGTATTGTTGTTTTATTTAGCTACAGGGCGTCTTAAGGTAAAGGCTAAAGATATTTTGTGGGGTGTAGCCCTGGGGTTGCCCAATTATTTTTCTGTAGTATTTTTGTTTTGGGCACTAGAGGTTTTACCAGGACCTGTATTTTTTCCAATTAATCACATCGGTGTTTTATTATTAGCAACTATAGTGAGTGTTTTTTACTTCCGCGAAAGACTTAGCTTTATTTCATGGATGGGGGTAGTTTTAGCAATTATAGCTATACTCCTAATGGCTAGGCGGCAGTTCATAGAGCTGATTTTTTAGCTAGGGGCTTATGCAATTTTTGAAAATTTTATGCTTTTTGAGCACTTTAGGACTTTTAGTAAAATGCACAAAAGGAGAGTATGCAGAAAAAGAATTTCCTGAAATCGGCTGGCCTTATACACAGCCTCTTATTTTTGAGTATAATAACGTGGATACTAGTGTATGGCGAAGCCTTTTTATTAGTCTCTCAATAAAACCTGATGCTTATCCCTATCGAAATATTTACTTTCACATTACTATTCAAACCCCTTCTAAGAAAGAGGTTACGGAGGTAAAAGAATTTCTGCTAGCAGATGAGCTGGGAAACTGGTTCACGGAGCCAGATTGGCGTGGAATCTGTGAATTTAGTAGCCCTATAATGGTAAAGACTAAATTTTTAGAAAAGGGTCTTTATACCTTTAAGCTAGCTCAATACATGAGGGATGATACTTTGAAAGGAGTTAAAAAGGTGTCGTTAGTCCTAGATTCTTCCCGGGAGAAATAAAAAGAAAATTATTTTAAAAGCTTATAAGTTTGACTCAAGCCATTAATTAAAAAATAAAAGGGAGCATATGCTCCCTTTATTTATTTTTGCAGGATGAAAGGCTGCCAGAATAAAGGGATATTTTGTTTGTCCAGTAGCCTTATCCAATACACTCCGCTACTTAAGGAAGAGGGTAATTCTATATCCCACTGGTTAGGTCCTTCTTGGGCTTGCAGGACATTTTCTTGCAGCAGATTCCCAAGAGAGCTTACTATTTGCAGATAATAGTTTTCGGAGTGGTTAGCGCTGCAACTTATCACAAATCTTCCTCGGGTAGGATTAGGGTAGAGGAAAAAGGTATTCCTATCTAAAGATTGAGTTTTTCGTTGTTGATGAGTAAATTGCAGTTCACGGTTGATATCAGATATAACTGATCCGCCATAGCAAACGGTACGAGCAGCCGCTACATATCTATTGCCGGGTACGAGTGCTAATTCTTCCTCATTCTTGAATATGGTAGTATAATTTCTCATTTGTATACAACTTTCATAACTTGAAGCATTTGCTATAGGGGCATAGCAAAAATGATAAACCATAGGTTTGCAGTTTTCTTGAACATCATTTTGCGTGATAGTAATTTTTCCTAAATAGGTCTCTAGTTTAGTATATACTAGCTTATTAGGAGTGTTACAAATGTCTGTATAGAATATTGTAGCATAATAAGGTGAGTTTATGCCTCCTTCACAAAATACTCTTATTCTTGCTTCGTAGTATTTTTCAGGTTGTAGATTCATAAATTTGTAGGAGCTTTCTGCTCTAGGTATAAATATAGGCCTACTTTGGGTCCAATCATTAGAGCCTGGTGTGTGTTCCCTGAGTCCTACTTCATACCCTGTTGCGTTGGGTTGTGGCTTCCATGTAGCTTTTATGTATCCGTCTTTACAGTCGGGTTCTTTTTCAATTTTGAATTCTAGAGACGTGGAAGGGCACTCTGTGGGTAATATGGTAACTGATTTGGATTCACAGCAAGATTCATTACCAAAATTTTGATAGTTTTCAGAACAGACCTTTAATATGTAATTTCCCGCTGGTAGGTTACAAAATTGACCATGAGAGTTAGAGGGAAGGTTTGAATTAAGTAATTCATACACGTACTTATTTGAACTATCTCCCCTTGCCAAAAATTGAATACAGTTTGAATTGTTAATAGGTCTTGTTTGAATTTCTATTTTAGAATACACAGGTACTCTAGTTTTTTTATGCTCACCTGCTCCACAAGATATGTTGAGAGGCGTAATTACGAACTCAGTGGTGGTGGTAATATTTATTTCGAAGGTGGTGAGGGTACCAGTAGCGGGTATTTTTCTATTGAAGCAGGCACAAGATTCTGAGGCGATGCTAAGTGAATCTACTGAAGAATTGTGTTTTATTTCAATAATTGCTTTACCAGCTTGGCAGCCTGGAGATTTTACGATAATTGTATCAATTTGGGGCTTACCGTTAAAGCGTACTTCTAAGGGTATTTTATTACTTAGGCATCCATTTTCAATATTATAGCATGCGGCATAAAAGGTTGTATTAGTAAATATTATGGGAGTAATAAACTTATATGGAGAAGTATTGATAGCTTCTATTTGATTATGAGCAGAGTCGTAAATATAAAGCTCCTGAGTGGAGCCGGGATTTTCAAAAGTGAAAGTAACTTGAGAAGGCCTGCAAATTTCTTTGATTGTGGAAACAGCCCTAGGAATAGGAGGAAGCGGCTTTATTTTTACCATTATCTCTTTTTTGGGGCTGAAACAGCCTGGAAGTTCTAAAGCCTCAGCTTGGAAATAATACATCGTGTTTGTGGTTAAATGAGGGGTAATGAATTGAAAGTTGGGCGGAAGCAATGTTTCAATACGCTGCCCTAAAGAGTTTTGTACGTGTATAGCGTTACCGGGTGAAGGTGATATATGTATTGTATCTCTACCTGGACCACAAATTTCTGGACAATAAACAACAGGCTGCTGAGGGCTGAATACTTTAACTTGAATTTTAACTGTGTCTGAAGGGCAATTTGTAAGTGTATCTTTTAGGTATAAGTAAAAGTTGGTAGTCGTATTGGTGTAAGGTAAGCGCATAGAGTAAACATTTTGAGAGGTTCTTAAATTAGTCGTTACTAAAACACTATTAGGTTCTTTATAAAGCCTAGCTTGGTAGGTATTTTTGGGGTCATTAATCCTCAAAGTAAAAGTTTGATTGTTGCTCACGTTTCTACATACCTTGATAACACTATCAACTATAGGATTATTTAACCTAATGGAAGGGTCGTAGTCTAAAATTATAGGTAAACGATCGATGGAAGGGCAATTCGAGGTGATATCCCTTACACCGTAATATAAAGTATCGCTATTTTGAATATAGAAAGTTATTTTTTTATTTTGAATAATAGCTCTATTACCATTTCCTATTAAATCTCCGGAGAAGGGTCTTACTGAATTTCGAGCTTCGTATAGCTCAATTTTCTGATTATTTCCTAAGTGCTCAAGTGTAACTTCTATGTTAGTGGGCCTGCATACTTTAGGAATGTAGTTACACGCAATAGGAATTGGTGGATATGCTATAACTTGTGTTGTGGTAATGCTTTGAGCAGGACATACTTCATTAGTTGGTCTTACTTCAAGACGGATAGTCTTGGTTCCAGTTCGATTCCACGAAATATTAAAAGGTCCGAAGGTATTATTTGGCTGTGGGATGCATTGATCACAGTTCCACGTATAAGTGTGTGGTAAAACCATAGGATTATGGGTTTGATCAACGCTGGCAGATAGCCTCATCTGATTATTTATACATCCTTCTCCTAATAGTTGAATATTAATTTTAGGAGGAGCATATACATTAACCACGATTTGCTGTTTAAATTCTGGGCATGTAGGAGTAGCGATAGCTACAAGCATCACTGATTTTGTGCCAGGGGTGTTCCACGAAGCTGAAATGTTGTATTGGGTTGTATCACTCCGTATTATAATGGAGTCATGCGGCATAAATCTCCAACGGATAGGAATTAAGTTGTTTGAAGCATCTTGGTATCTTGTAGCTTGAAATTCAATTGAAGTTCTTATACAGACATTCCTATTGCTTGCAGATATTTGAAAAGGTTGGTAGTTAAGAGTAATTTGGCTTTCGTTACTTACGCATCCTGTTGTAGGATCAAGTATACGCCAGTAATACGTAGTGGTAGTGCTGATCGTTTGTGTGAATAAAGCATTAGTTGGAGTAAGGGTTGCTATTGGGATAATATTCGGGTTGTTACGTGTAGATTGG
>JANWXU010000144.1 GCA_025057395.1 Bacteroidia bacterium
TAGCGGCAGGAATCGACTTGTGCGAAGGATTTTTGAGCATCTAGGCTACCGTATTGTTGCGCTTGATAGAGTAGCCTTTGGCCCTATTGATAGAAAGGGTGTGCCCCGTGGCAAATGGCGTTTTCTCACTCCACTAGAAATAAGCTTATTAAAGATGGCAAAATATTGATTTTAATTTAATTTAATTTTTATTTGAGCCTATATGTCACTCAATAGTTATTCGCCTTCAGAATAATCAAACGAAAAAGTTGCAACTTTCTACATTAGCTTATAAATATTTTTTATTTTTGAACCGTTAATTGAATATATTAATTATAGAATCATTAAGTTTAAATATGGCTGAAAATACAACAACTACAACTAGTGTTCAAACCATTCATATCAAGCCCGCCCGTAGTGTAGGCGGATGGTTTTCCACCTTAGTAATTATTTTTTCTATTGCCATTGGAATTATCATATTTAAATTTGTTTTTGGAAATCCTGCTAATTTTATAAACAATGATCCTAATAACCACCCTATTGAGGAGGGCGCAGGTAAATGGCTAGGCTTATTTTATAAAGGGGGCTTCTTAGTGCCAGTAGCAGTAGGACTTTTATTAATGCTAATTGTGTTCTGCATAGAAAGGTTAATTACGCTTTCCAAAGCTAAAGGAACGGGCAATATTGATGTATTTGTGCAAAAAATACAATTGCAGTTAGAAAATGATGATACTACCTCTGCATTGCAAGAGTGCGATAGGCAAAAGGGTACTATTGGCAACGTAATAAAAGAGGTGCTTCGTAAGTACCGAGAAATGCAGAATAACAAAACAATGGACAAAGAAAATAAGCTGATAGCTATTCAAAAAGCTTTGGAGGAAGCAATAGCCTTGGAATTACCTATGCTAGAAAAACACCTGGTTATTATAGCAACTATTGTATCGATAGCAACCTTAGTGGGTCTTATTGGAACAGTGTTGGGGATGATTCGGGCTTTTGCTGCTCTCGCAACCTCGGGAGCACCTGATGCTGTAGCCCTTGCTTCAGGTATTTCAGAAGCACTTGTAAATACCGCCTTAGGAATATCTACTTCTACAATTGCTACGGTTGCGTATAATTACTTTACAAGCCAAATTGACACAATGACCTATAAAATCGATGAAGCAGGCTTTAGCATAGTACAAACTTTCGCAGAAAAAAACTAACACCCATATGCCTAAAGCGAAAGTCGCCCGAAAAAGTACAGCAATCGATATGACGCCAATGGTGGACTTAGCATTTCTGCTAATCACCTTCTTCATGCTTACTGTCAAGTTTAGGCCACAGGAAGCAGTAACTGTCATTTTGCCCCCTTCTATTGCTACCACCCCTGTGCCCAACGTGGACTTATTAACGATTTTAATTGGAGAAGACGGCAAAGTATATATGGGGGTAAGCGACCAAAATACACGCAGGGCTATGCTAGAGGCGGTAGCCCAAGAAAGGAATATTACCTTTACAGAGGAAGAAAAGAAAAAATTTGCCGTGCTTGAACAGGTACCTGTACCCATCGAGGAGCTTAAGCGATTCTTAGCTCTTCGTCCTAGCGATAGAGAGGCTTATATAAAAAAATCAAAGGGCGTGCCAGTAGATTCTGCTGATAATCAGCTCCAAATGTGGATGTTACGCGCAAGGCTTAGTAATCCTAACCTGAGAATTGCCATTAAGGCGGACGAAAAAACTCCTTACCCGGCAATTCGTCAGGTAATTAAAACGCTCAAAAAGCAAAAGGCCAATCGTTTTAATTTAGTAACTATACAAGAAGCCGATCCAAGAAAACAAAAAGCTACAAGTAGTTCTCAATCTTAATATCCTATGGCAGCAGAAGTTGGAGGAGGAGATTCCGGAAAAAAGAAAGGAAAAAAGAAAGGAAGAAAAAAGAAAGCCAACCCACGAATCGACATGACCCCCATGGTAGACTTAGGCTTTCTATTGCTTACCTTCTTCGTACTCACTACTACTATGAGTACGCCCGTAGCAATGCCGGTAGTAGTACCGGCCGAAAAACAGGAGGAGCAAAAAACCGAGCAGGAAAAAATTTCAGAAGAAAAGGTGCTCTTCTTGTATTTAACTGGTAAAGATAGAATCTATTGGTATCGGGGCAGAGAAAATAATGAGGTAAAACTAAACTATACAACCTATGGTGATAAAGGAGTTCGAGAAGTAATTTATAAAGAACGTGAAAAGGTAAAAAGATCAGGGCTTTTTGACCTAAGCAAAGACCCAGATCCTATGATTGTAATGATAAAATTATCTGATGACGCCTCCTATAGAAATATGGTGGATATTCTTGATGAAATGAATATCACAGACCAAAAAAAATACATGCTCCTAGATATGGAAAAAGCAGACATTGAAATTGTGCAAGACTACGAAAAAAATATGAACCTGCCTAGCTCTATTGAAAAGTCTTTAGCTAACCTAGCCAAGTCTGGGGCTAGTTGAAAATAAAAATACTTATTTTCCTTTTTGAAGGCCTCAATTTATTTTAATTAAAATTGAGGCTTATTCTTAAATCTTTATGCAGCTATTTTATGTAAATCCTGATGCTCCTGAAATACTTCCAGTAGAGGAGGCTGTGCATTGCATAAAAGTGTTAAGGCATAAAGTGGGAGATATCATCTATTGCATAGACGGGAAGGGAAATTTTTTTGAAAGCCAAATTGCACGGATCAGTAAAAGGACGGTGGAGTTGCAGGTCCTTAGAAAGGAAACTAAGTGGGGGGAGCATAGCTACCAAATTCACCTTTTTTTTTCACCACTAAAATCGAAAGACCGCCTAGAGTGGCTAATTGAAAAGTCTGTAGAATTGGGTGTAACAGAGCTTCACCCTTTGATTACCCACCGAACAGAAAAACAAAATATTTCTCAATCTCGCCTATCCCTTATTATGGTAGCTGCTATTAAGCAAGCTAAGCGTTCTTTTTTGCCCGTTTTACATCCTCCCCTCAAACTAAATGATAATTTCCTTTTACCCAAAATAGAACGCGGTTTTATTGCGCACTGTAATGCCTCTAATTTTATTGCCCCCTTTCTTGAAAAAAATACCAACATACAGAGCTGGGGCTTTGCTATTGGCCCCGAGGGCGACTTTAGTAGTCAAGAAGTTCTTTGGTTTCAACAAAAAGGCTTTCAAGAAATTTCCTTAGGTACTAATCGTCTGCGAAGCGAAACCGCTGCCATTTTTGTACTAAGTGCCCTAAAAAATTCATTAGGCTACTAGCATGAAAATAGCAAAATATCTAAACTTACGCTTAAATTTATGCATAATTTAAATCAAACTAGCTATGAAATACCTAAGCACTTTAATTGTATTTATTATTTTGAGTTATAGGGCGCTTTTTTCACAACAGGTGGAAGCGCAGATCGATTGGACGAAAATTAATCCCCTGCAAGATTCGGCAATCCTTATTGAATACAAAGGAATAGATTCACCCCAGGGAATGCATAATATGCGCATGGACCTCTTCTCTATTTCGGATTCCCAGCCTGTTGGGCTTATTCTTGAAAACCATAAGGTTAAAAAGTTTATCCTCTTAGTTCGTTCTAAAGACCCTAATAAGATTGCTTCCATTGAAGAGGAGCTAAAACAAAAATTTCCGGGCCCAGAACTAGTACTTACCCGAAAAACAATTGCTGAATTACAAGCAGAATTTGGACATTAAACTATAAATACCATAAATATAAAAGTCACTGATCCTTCAAGCTTAAGTGAAAAGGGGTAAAAAAGCCGTTTACCCCTTTTTATTTATTAGCCCTCCTTCAGCCTTTAATTAAAAAATTTATATTCTCCACTTCACACTAAGGGCTCCTCTCTTCTTTTTCATCCAAAAATCTTTTAATAATTCCAAGCTTTATTTAATTTTATGGCAAAGTAAATAAAATATTTCTGAATAATTAATTTAATAAGTATTAGATAGTTACTATGGAAAAAGTCTGGCTACAGCATTACCCCGAAGGCGTAGGCGCAACTATCAACCCGGATACTTACGATTCAATTATCAGCATGTTCGATGAAAGTTGTAAAAAATTTGCCAATCGGCCCGCCTTTAGCAATATGGGTAAAATTATTACCTACAAAGAATTGCAAGAACTAACATTTCATTTTGCTTCCTACTTACAAAACCACACTAATTTAAAGCCAGGCGATAGATTTGCTATTCAAATGCCTAATCTTTTACAATATCCAGTTGCCTTATTTGGGGCAATGCGAGCAGGCCTTATTATCGTAAATACTAATCCTCTGTATACCCCCCGAGAAATGGCATATCAATTTCAAGATTCGGGTGCTAAAGGAATTATTATTTTAGAAAATTTTGCTCACAACTTAGTAGAATCACAAAAAACTTATCCCATAGAAATTATTATTATTACTCGAATTGGAGACTTATTAGGTGGAGCAAAAGGAGCTATTGTCAATTTTGTAGTGAAAAAGATAAAAAAGATGGTGCCTCCTTATTTCCTACCTCAGGCAATTTTTTTGAAACAAGCATTAAAATTAGGAAAAAATCAAAAGCCTAAGCCTGTCCCTTTAAAAGCAACAGACATTGCGTTTCTACAATACACCGGCGGTACCACTGGAGTATCTAAAGGAGCTATTCTAACGCACCGAAATATTATTGCTAATTTAGAGCAAGTTTTTGCCATGATTGGTAAAAACTTAGAACCAGCAAAAGAAATTGTAATTACGCCTTTACCGCTGTATCATATTTTTGCACTTACAGTAAATTGCATGGCCTTTATTAAAATTGGCGCTCTAAATGTATTAATTACTAATCCACGTGATATTCCTGCTTTTATCAAAGAGCTTTCCAAATGGAAGTTTACTGTGATGACGGGAGTCAATACTCTTTTCAATGCTTTGCTTAATCATCCTGATTTTGCTAAGCTCGATTTTAGTAGCTTACGTTTCAGTGCAGCTGGAGGGATGGCACTCCAACTAGCAGTAGCAGAAAAATGGAAAAAAGTAACGGGTACCCCCTTAGTAGAGGGCTACGGCTTAAGTGAAACTTCTCCTGTTACTCATATGAATCGAGTAGATGGTAAAGAAAGGTTAGGTTTTATTGGAATACCAGTTCCATCTACAGATGTTAAAATTATTGACGAGGAAGGGAAGGAAGTACCTTTTGGGCAACCTGGTGAAATTTGCATTAAAGGCCCCCAAGTAATGCAAGGGTACTGGCAAAAAAAAGAAGAAACAGAAAAAGTACTACAAGACGGATGGTTCCACACAGGGGACATTGCCTACGCAACTGAAGACGGCTACTTCAAGATTGTAGATCGCAAAAAAGATATGATTCTTGTTTCAGGGTTCAATGTATATCCTAACGAAGTTGAAGATGTAATTGCTTCCCATCCCGGAGTATTAGAAGTAGCGGCAATTGGAGTACCTGATGCCCATTCGGGAGAAGTAGTAAAAGTTTTTGTTCGTAAAAAAGACCCTAATCTTACAGAAAAAGAACTTCTAGAATTTTGTAAAGAACGACTTACTGCTTACAAGCGTCCTAAGTATATCGAATTCACAGAAGAAGAGCTTCCTAAGTCTAATGTAGGCAAAATTCTTCGTCGCAAGTTAAGGGAAAAAGAATTAAGCAAAGCATAATGCCCACAATTCAAGCCTCGGGGGGAATACTTTTACACGTACAATTTACCCCTCCTCGTTCCTCCCAAGATCCTTGCCTCCTTTGGCTACATGGTGCTTTTGAACATAGTGGACACTATGAAAAAGCCTGCTCTTACTTTGCCAAACTGGGATGGGGGAACATAATATTTGATTTACGCGGACATGGAAAAAGCGGTGGAACCAGGGTATTTATAACCAACTTTGAAGAATATTTAGAAGATGTTAATATAGTCTATGAAACTTTTGCAAAGCAACTAGAAGGGCCCTTAATTTTGATAGGCCATTCTATGGGGGGACTAATAGCCATTCGATACTTAGAATGGGATAAAGCAATTGCGCCTTTTCAGCACTGCATAGTAACTGCTCCTTTCCTAGGACTAGCTATAGAAATTCCTGCGTGGAAAAAATTTTTATCAAAGCTAATCGTTCGTTATTGGCCTAAATTCAGCTTGCCTAATGGGCTAGACCCTAGATGGCTTTCACATGATATCAAATATGTACAATTCTACCAAAACGATCCGCTAGTAGTAAAAAAAGCAACTGCCGCTTGGTTTGAGCAAATACTTCTAAACCATAAACTTGCATTCCAAAAAGCCCCTACCATTGACACTCCTTTAGATATTTTTATTGCAGCTGATGATAAAATTGTAAGTAATAATACTATAGAACTTTTTTTTGAAAACCTTCCCCCAACCCTACTAAAATCCAAACATTTTCTTCCTGATTTTTACCATGAAGTATTTAATGAAAGTAATGCGAGTATTCTACTTCATGAAATTGAATCTATAATAAAAGCACGCACAAAAGTTTAGATATTTTTTTGTAAATTCAAAAACTATTAGTATATTTATATTATACTTTGGTGATAAAAAAATACGCTTAAGCCTATGAAGAGTGTTTTAATAATATCGTCATTTCTTGCTTTCTTCATCACGAAGAACTATGCTCAAGATAATTCTAAGCCACACTCCCTATTAAAAGTGTATCTAAAAGATATTGAAAAAATTAGTCAGCAGCAAAGAGAACTTTTGAATCTCAAAAATGCCAAAATCATTAACTATCTTACAAAAGATAAAGCTTACTTGATTGCAATACATGCCTCCTCTCCCGAAGAACTTGTTTCTCTCAGAAGAAAAGTTGAATCCATATTTGGGCCCTCCGCAGTGAACGAATTCCAACTTCCTGATGTTGCCCAGCTAGAGGCACTTCCCACCTTAACCGAAAAAAAATCTAATTAATTTATAGTAGGCTAGCTTGTACCCTCTATCTTACCCTTTTCATTTGATTTTGATTAGATACACAAAATTACAATCAAATGAAAAGGGTGTAACTTTTTTCGATATTTTTTACTTTAAGTCTATGATTTTTAAATCCATCTAGTTCTTGTTGTGTAAAAGTTTAGCGAAATGCGTAAATATATCCTTCCGAAGTGGGAAGAAATAGCTTGTTACTATGGGGAATGGGAGCTACGCTCAAGGGACAATCAAGTTTAAATTGCCACAAAAGCTTGCCATCTTTAGGATTAAGAACGTATAGTATACTATCGCTACTACCCATGTATAAACAATTAGGCGCTAAAGAAGCTTCAGTTACAGTTTTACCCTTAGTTTTGAATTTCCAAGCTAACCTTCCTGTCTTTTGCTCAAGAGCATAAAAGTGGCTATCATTACTTCCTATAAAAACAAACTGCTTATCACAGGCAGGTGCAGAAACATACTTGCCTTTGGTCTTATATTTCCAGCGAATCTCCCCCTTATCCGTAGTGTAGGCATATAGTTGGCTATCTGAGCCCGCTACAAATACGTAATCATTACTACAAGCTAAACCAGAACTAAACGAAGTATTGGCTTTCCGCTTCCAACGTAATTGACCCGTTTTATAGGCAATAGCATACAAAGTACTATCTTCCCCACAAGCAATAATCATATCTTTGACCTTAGCAACAGGAGTACTAATCTCTCCTTTGGCCCTAAACTTCCATTTTTCAACCCCCGTTTGTATGTTAATGGCGTATAAATAAGAATCATCGGAGCCGGTAAATAAAAATTTAGGAGTCACCAGTGGGGAGGAGGATATTCCGCCCTTGGTTCTAAATTGCCATTTAGGGTTACGTGTACAAAGGTTGATACAGGCTAAAGTCTTGCTTTCGGTAGGCAAAAAAAGCAGTTGTTTTTCTATAGCCGGAGCAGTTAGTAACCTTCTTTGGGCCTCTAGCGAAAAAAGGAGGGTACCATTTTCTGCTTGCAAAGCATATACTATTCCATCTTCACCTCCTACATACACAATCGAATCAGTAACAGCGGGTATAAAACATCCTTTAGGAGCCACTGCAAATTTCCATAATATTTCTTCTAACTTCCTTATACCCGCTGCTTTGGCATAATATCCACTTCGCAAACTATCCCCTCGAAAGATAAAAGTTTCTTGAAATAAACAGGTGCCTTCCTCCCCTCTGTTTAACATGCTCAAGGAGGAAGTAGAATCTTTGAAATTACAACTATGTATGCCCAATATCCCTAATATAAATAGAAAAAAACTTAGTGAAGCGCGTATCTTTTTTATATACATTTCTCAGCTTGCTAGTCTATACTACTGCAAAGTGCTAAAAACAAGTTCAGCCTCCCCATCCTTCTCTATCAAGACTTCGATAGTGAATGGCTTCTGCAACATGCTCACATTTGATATCTTTACTTCCTGCTAAATCAGCAATAGTACGAGCAACTTTTAGAATACGATCTAAGGCTCTAGCAGATAGCTTAAGTTTTTGCATAGCCTTTTGTAAAAGCAATTCCGAAGCCTTATCCAAAACACATATTTTTTGCACTAGTGCAGGGGGCATCATTGCATTGCTATGAATAGGGGTATTAACAAAACGCTCTTGCTGCATCTGACGAGCTTTTAGAACGCGTTCTCTTATTGCAGCACTTGGCTCCCCTGCCT
>JANWXU010000145.1 GCA_025057395.1 Bacteroidia bacterium
CCTGTAGTCCTACAGGCTATAATCTTTCTTTAAACGATTAATGACTTCTAAAAAAGTTTCAGTATTTTGCATAATATAAAAGTGCAAAATATTTACCCCATTTTCAAGTAAATCAACAGCCTGCTTATAAGCCCATTGAATTCCTATCTCTTTTGCCTCCTTATCTGAAGAGGCATTTAAAATGGCATTTACTAGCTCCTCGGGTATTTCTATATGAAAAGCCTTGGGTAAGCGCATCACCTGGCTTTTAGAAGTAATAATTTTAAGACCGGGAATAATCGGAATAGTTATTCCCGCCTTTCTTGCCCGCTGGACATAATTGTAATAATGAGCATTATTGAAAAACATCTGGCATATGGCATAATGGGCCCCGGCATCTTGTTTTTTCTTTAAAACATCAATATCAAAAGCTAAGTTGGGAGACTCAAAGTGTTTTTCAGGATAGGCAGCTACTCCTACACAAAAATCAGTAGGCTGTACGTCAATAAGATCATCCAAGTATTTACCATTATTCATATCCGTAATTTGCTTTACCAAATCCAGCGCATATCGATTTACACTTCGTCCATCGGGTATAGGCTTTTCGTATTTAATATCTCCCCGAATCGCTAGAAGATTTTCCACTCCTAAGTAGTTAAGCTCAATTAGGGCGTCTTCTGTTTCTTCTCGGGTAAAGCCTGCACATAAAAGATGGGGCACAGGGTCGATATTATATTTATATTTAATTGCTGCACAAAGCCCGAAGGTTCCCGGACTTTTTCGCTTCACAATACGCCGAAAAGTACCATCTTTCATTTCTTCCCACATTACCTCTGCCGAATGACTCGTAACATTAATAAAGGGCGGCGCATAAGGTAAAATAGACTCAATAGCTTTATAAATTTGTAGGATGTTTCCCCCTCTTTTAGGGGGAATAATTTCTAAACTAATTAAAGGCTTTTTAGCATTAGCAATATGTTCAATTACTTTCATAGCGCCAAATCTAGAATAATATATTACTTTGCCCGCATAGCATCAACAGGATTTAATTGTGCTGCATGGTAAGAGGGTAATAATCCAAAAAGAATACCTATAAAAATTGATATCACTATTCCAATAAAAATATTCTTCAAAGAAAAAACTATTTCTAGTCCTATCTTACTTATACTTAACCACCACTTGGCAACCATAGCTATTAACCCGAAAGTAGCCATGCCTAGTATTCCGCCTATGATGCATAAAATTACCGACTCTACCAAAAATTGTAGCAAAATAAAATTACGAGTGGCTCCTAAAGATTTTTGAATTCCTATTTCTTTAGTTCTCTCTTTCACTGAAACAAACATAATATTAGCGATTCCAAAACCTCCTATTAGTAGGGAAAAGGCGCTAATAAAAATTCCGCCGATATGCAAATAACGAAATAAATTAGCTAGCTCCTTCATTAGGGCCTCTTGCTTATTAATCGAAAAATTATCTTCTACTCCAGGTTTTAGTCCTCTAGCTGCCCGAATAATACCCGTAATGTCGTTTTCAACTTTAGGTACCCATTCATAACTGATGGCTTTCACTGCAATTACCCTATCAATCTTACGTTGAGTAATATCAAAATTCCGTATAAAAACGCTGTACGGAATAATTAGCTCATTATCTTTACTTTCTCCAAATAGACTAACCCCTTGTTTTTCTAAAACGCCTACTACCACCAAGCGCTGGCCCCTCAAATTAATGTATTGCCCAATAGGGTCCTTAGAGCCAAACAAATTATTTGCTAAATCAAAACCTAATATACAAACATTTCTACCCGCTTCTACCTCTATAGGCGTAAAATAACGCCCCCATGCATAGTTGTAATTTCCAATAATTTGGTAGTCATAAGTAATTCCGCGTACAGTTATATTCTCCACGCTTAGTTTTTTAAATTTTACAGTTGCACCTCGCTTTATAGCCTCAAAAGAAACCCCTTCTACATTACTCAAGAAATTTTTTAGACGCTGATAGTCTGAAAAGCTCACTTTAGGACGATTAAAATACTTAAACCAATCTTCAGAATTATCCTTCCAAGGCCAGTTATGTACAAATAGTACTGTATTTCCTAAAGACGCTAAATTTTTACTAACTGAATATTGCATAGAGTCTACAATAGTAAAAACAAGGGTGATAGCAAAAATCCCTATAGAGATTCCTAGGGTAGTAAGCAAAGAGCGAAGCTTATATCCATTGAGGGAGATCACCGCTATTAATATAACTTCTCGAATTACCCACATATTTATCTAAATACAACAACTTATCACTTAGAATAATTTGCCAAGCACTCAATAAACGAATAAACTTTCTGAAAGCACAACGAAAGTTGTAAATTTGTGTGTATTTTCTAAAGATTAAAAAATTTCTTTGGCAATAGGTAATGAAACTTTCCGACTTTGATTTTGATGTACCTTCCGAACTAATCGCCCAATACCCTGCAGACCCAAGAGACAGTGCTAGGATGATGGTGGTACATAGAGATACTCAGCAAATAGAGCATCGTTATTTCCGAGACATCTTAGAGTATTTTGGAGAAGGTGATATTATGATATTAAACGATTCAAAAGTTTTCCCTGCTAAATTATATGGTACAAAAGAAAAAACTAGAGCAAAAATAGAAGTTTATTTATTACGGGAACTTATTCGCGACTCACGGTTGTGGGATGCAGTCGTAGACCCTGCTCGTAAAATCAGAGTAGGTAATAAGTTGTATTTCGGCAATAATGATTTAGTTGCCGAAGTAGTAGATAATACTACTTCTCGCGGAAGAACCATTCGCTTCTTATTTGATGGAGACGACGAAGCCTTTGCAAAAATTATTGATAAACTAGGAAAAACTCCTCTACCTGCTTACATAACTCGCCCTGTTGAAGAAGAAGACCGAGAACGTTATCAAACAGTATACGCTAAACATAAAGGCTCAGTAGCAGCTCCTGATGCAGGACTACACTTTACGCGTGAACTTCTCAAAAGATTAGAGCTTAAAGGTTGTGAGTCTGTTTTTATTACCCTACACACAGGCTTAGGAAGTTTTAGAGAAGTAGAGGTAGAAGACCTTTCCAAACATAGAATGGACTCGGAAAGTTTTGAAATTTTACAAACCACCGCCGATATGGTAAATGAAGCCAAACTTAATAAGAAAAAAATCTGTGCTGTAGGAAGTACTACCATGCGTGCTATTGAATCTTCTGTTTCTGCAAGCGGTATGCTAAAACCTGCTAAGTGGTGGACCGATCGTTTTATTTATCCCCCTTATGAATTTAGTATAGCAAATTGCTTTTTAACTAACTTCCATCCTCCTAAATCTACTGTCTTAATGATGACGGCAGCATTTATGGGCTATGAGCTAATGATGAAGGCTTATAAAATTGCAATTGAAGAAAAATATCGCTTTTTTTGTTACGGGGATGCCCTCCTCATCCTCTGAAGGCTTAACTCTATAAGAATAAAAGTGAAGGGGTATAGGAATAACACAAAATTATTCTTATTACTTGTAGGCGGAGGAAAAAGCTTACGCATGAACCTCGATGTTCCTAAGCCTTTTCTTTTTTTAGAGGGCAAACCTATTTTTGTGCGAGCTATCGAGCCTTTTCAGGAAGCTTATCCTGACATAAAAGTTGTAGTTATCTTACCCTACTCCTATTTAGAACTAGGAGAAAGATACATACAGGAGTATTGCACTTATCCCCAAAATATTAGTGTTATTAGCGGAGGCGAATCTAGAACTCTCTCAGTCTGGAATGGGCTCACCTATCTCCATAGGCAAGGAGTAGTTCACAAATATAAATCTCTTGTTGCTATTCATGATGCAGCACGTCCTCTATTAACTCCTCACCTAGTAAAAAAAACTTTTTTTTCAGCCAATACTTACGATTCGGGCATTAGTGTTGTGCCTATCGCTTTTGCAATTCGTAAAAAAAATAAATGTAGAAGCTACGCCATCGACCGCGAAAAATATTGGGAAGTACAAACGCCCCAAGTTTTTAATTTTTCTCAAATTTGGGAAGCTTATCAAAATCACTATCAGCAGAGTTTTTACGATGATGCCACCCTCTATGAGGAAGATGGGTTCATTGCTAAGGAAGTTACGGGCGAGGTAACTAATATTAAAGTTACCTATCCTCATGATTTCGCAATAGCTTGCCACCTTTGGAAACTTCAACAGCAAAATACAGAAAATGAAGCAAGGTAGTGAAGGAATTATTCCTCCACCTCCCTTTCTTCTTCCTCCCCAGCAGATTTTCCTTCCCCTAAACTATCTTCCTCTCTTTTGGGAGCTTCAAATTCTTTTTCTTGCTTTCTTTCGGCTAGCCCTTCCTTAATGGCATCGGTTATAGCCTGCGTAATGATATGAATAGACTTAGAAGCATCATCATTCCCGGGAATAGGAAAATCTACTAAGTTAGGGTCGCTATTAGTATCTACAATTGCAATAGTAGGGATTCCTAAGCGCATAGCCTCAGAAATGGCAATATGCTCTTTTTTAATATCCACCACGTAGAGAGCCCCCGGTAAACGATTGAGCTCTATAACTCCTTTCAATACCTTTTGCAATTTTTCCTTTTCGCGTGCGATTAAAAGTCTCTCCTTTTTTTGTAGCAAATTCACAGTACCATCTTGCTCCATACGCTCTAGCCTTTGAAGCTTCTTTACACTATTACGAACAGTAGCAAAGTTAGTAAGCATACCTCCTAACCATCGTTCCGTAACATAGGGCATATTTACTGAAGTGGCACAATCTACCAAAATGTCTTTAGCCTGTTTTTTGGTACCTACAAATAATATTTTTTTTCCCGTGCGGGCAAATTGCCTAGCCGCTTTACACGCATCTTCTAACATGCGCTGCGTCTTAAGCAAATCAATAATGTGAATATTTTGACGCTCCATGAAAATATAAGGAGCCATCGCGGGATTCCATTTACGCGTCAAATGCCCAAAGTGCACACCCGCTTCTAAAAGTTGCTCATACGTTACCATCTTGTATGCTTGTTACTATTTACTTGTTACATTTAATCCTAGATTTATAATACTAACGTTTAGAAAACTGAAAACTTCTACGTGCTTTTTTATGTCCATACTTTTTACGCTCTACCTGTCGAGCATCTACTGTAAGCAATCCTTCTTTTTTGAGAATGGGTCGAAATTCGGGATTCAGTTTTTCTAAAGCTCTACATATTCCTAAACGAATAGCTTCTGCTTGCCCATTTGTACCGCCCCCTCGAACATTTACAAGAATATCATAGTTAGAACGATTAATAGCTAACAATTCGAAGGGACGGTTTACCTTCATTAAAAGAACTGAATTATTTAAATAACTCTCAAAATCCCGTTTATTAATTCGAAAATTACCCGTCCCGGGACGCAAGTAAACCCTTGCTACTGCAGTTTTTCTTCTACCTACGGCGTTTATTTGTTCTATCATTCTATTTATTAACAATTATTTAATTAATGGAACAAAAACCTGTGGATTCTGAGCTGCATGCGGGTGATTATCCCCCTTATATACTTTTAGATTTTTAAACATTGCTCTTCCCAAGCGATTTTTAGGCAACATGCCCCTCACGGCCTCATAAATTAAGCGCTCTGGCTCCTTACTTGCAATCTGCTGGGGTGTTCTAGCTTTTTGACCGCCCGGGTAGCCCGAATGCGTCAGATACGTTTTTTTATAAAATTTTGAACCACTCAATTTTACCTTCTCTGCATTAACCACCACCACTTTATCACCACAATTAACATGCGGAGTAAAAAAAGGCTTATGCTTACCCCGCAATAAAAAAGCAATTCGACTTGCTAAACGGCCTAACTCCAAATTAGTAGCATCAATTAATAACCAATCCCTTTTGACCTGTTTATGGCTTATAAACTTCGTTTTATAACTTAGTGAGTCCATTTCTTAGCTAAAATTGCACCAATTTATAAATTTTATGTATTACGTTATTTTATAATTTTTAGAGTTGCTTTTTCAGCTCAGCTTTAATTTTTGAAGCAATATCTACAAATTCCTCCTGGGAAAGCGAAAGACGTGGATTAGAAAAGTTTAAATCCTCTATACGATTAATAGGAACAAGGTGAATATGAGTATGGGGAACTTCTAACCCTAGCACCGCAATT
Source organism: Bacteroidia bacterium (assembly GCA_025057395.1). Lineage (GTDB taxonomy): Bacteria > Bacteroidota > Bacteroidia > J057 > JANWXU01 > JANWXU01. The sequence goes on from JANWXU010000145.1 coordinate 6,118, forward strand.
CCTATGCGCTGACATGGAATTGCTCTTTGCAAGGCTAAGGCAATATACCTAGAAAATACATGTAGCCCTATGAATAGTTCTTCTTCTAGGTCGAAGATATAATCAACTTCCTTTTTAGGAATTACTAGAGTATGCCCTTTTTGCAAAGGATGTATATCCAAAAACGCCATGAAATTCTCAGTGCTCGCAATTTCGTAACACGGAATTTCACCTTGAACAATACGCGAAAAAATACTAGGCATTATCTAGTAATTTCTAAAATTTCAAACTCCATTAAGCCTGCGGGCGCATTGATTACCACCTTTTCCCCTACTTTCTTTCCTAACAACCCTTTTCCCATGGGAGAATCCACTGAAATTTTGCCCTCACGAATATTAGCTTCTTGTGCAGAAACCAACGTATAAGACACTATCTTGTTATCCTTTAAATTTTTTAACTTCACCGTACTAAGTATGAAAACCTTTGAAGTATCTATATTTTCATCATCAATAATTCTTGAGTTTGATAAAAGCTGTTCAAGTTTTGATATTTCCATTTCTAAAAGCCCCTGCTTCTCCTTAGCTGCATCGTATTCAGCATTCTCACTTAAATCTCCTTTTTCTCTTGCTTCCGCAATTGCTGCAGCGATTGCACTTCTTTCTTTGGTTTTCATTTCATGCAGCCTATCTTGTAGACGCTTATATGCTTCTCTTGTCAAATACTCTGACATACTTTTTAAGCTATTTAAGACCCAAAAAACTCAAATAATACAATAGAAATAAAATAAGGCGAGGGAGCAGAGAGATAACTTTGCAAACTCTCGCCCCCCCTTCTTGCCTTTTAAAAGCAAATATAGAAAATTGTTAAGAAATTATCAAGAACTATAGATTAAATCGAATTCCCAGCGTATGAACAATACCAAAGAAATAGGTAGGCCGTAAACTATAATCTAAACCAAATGTAGTTCGGCTTTTTCTATCAGGATCAAACTTAGAAAGTGGTAGTTCAAAAGAAGCTCCTAGGGCCAACCCCATAAACGCATTTCTACTTTCTTCTTTAGAGGTAATATCAGCTTCATATAAATAAGCCGCTCGTACAGAAAATAAGTCCGCATTCTTCATATTGAAACGATATTCTATTCCTACACCTAACTGGTCACTTGAAAAAGAATTAGAAACAAAAGTAATCATTGGAATAAGCTTATGGTAAGAGTAACTTGTATCATTTTTGCCTATAGTTCCTGTGTAGCTAATCCCGATTAATAACTGGGAAGGAATTTGAAAAGCAGCCGATGGAATACGAACTTGATTATCAAAAGGAGCTCCTACCCCTCCCAGAGCAGCTCTTGTAGAAAGCCCATCACCTGCATATTCCATTTCAGGCCCTACATTACGGAGTGCTACCCCTAATTGTACTCTATCTTTTTTATCTTTATATTGGGCACCCGCATCAAAAGCAATTCCTGTAGCAGAAACATTAGGTAAAGACTCACTAATCAGCTTTATCGTTGCCCCTACGTAAATACGATCTTGTACCATACTTTTCGCATAAGTAACTCCTAAGTTCATAAAAGTAGGACTGTAAGTTCCAATGCCTCCATCGGGGTTATCAATTGTAGTAATAGGAATATCCCCAAAGCTGTAAGCCGAAACGTATAAACCAAGTACTCCACCACTTTTTCCTAAGCTTTGTCCTACTGCAAGTGTATTAATCCCGATATCAGCTAACCAACGCGTATGGGCAAAAACTACCTCGGTTCTTCGAGTATGAGAAAGCCCTGCGGGATTATTAATAATACTCTCTATTCCAAAAGAATTAGCTACATTAATTCCAAAAACTCCCGAAGAGCGGGCAAAAGGATTAATTAACAACTGGGTAGCGCCTGCTTGCCCTACCCGCTCCGGATTTCCTCCTATTACACGGTAAGTGCCTAAGAAGCTTATAACAAATGAAAGAAAGAGTAATCGTATACCTATCTTCATAATTATTATATTCTTGATAAATTTATTGAATAGGCCCTTGATAAAAGGGCCCAACTTTAGTAAGCATTTAGATCCAACTCGGGCATTACAGCAAAAAACTTTAATACTTTTTCGCCCAAATCACCAGCATCCACGTGAATAATATAAAAACCACTCGCTATCGGAACCCCATAATCATTCTTAAGGTCCCATTCTATTTCTGGCGCATCAGACTCTTTTCGGAATATTCTTACTAAGTTTCCATTCAAAGTAAATATCCGCACATTACACTTTTGTGGTAAATTAGTAATCTTCACTCTGCTATCAATCTGAGTACGCTCATAACTTCCGCGGCCTATACCCGAACGCCCGTAATAAGGATTGGGCACAATATTGATCATATTAATAGCTGACTTGGCAACCTCTACTTGGTTGGTTTGAACTGCAAAAGGAGACATATCAAATTCAAAAACGGCACCCTTAGTGTAAGGTTTTTGTACTCGCAACGAAATGGTCACGTCAC
>JANWXU010000146.1 GCA_025057395.1 Bacteroidia bacterium
ACCAATAGCACAAGTAGCGGTTTTCTGCCGAGCGCATATACAGCCCTCTGGCATTGAGCACGTAGACATAGTCCGAGCGCACACATAGGTCATAATTGGTTGTAATCGGCTTGTCTTGGGGGTCCAGCACATACCCCTTCTTCCACTCGCCCTGGTGGTAGATATACAGCGAATGGTGCTCTACGGGGTCGTCTACTAGGAGGTAGAGGCGGCCTTCGCTATCGTAGGCGCGTAGGCGGCCCTGCGCAAGTGGATAGACGGGGAAAGCTGTACTAGCTGCCATTCGTCGCACAGTAATAACATGCGCTCTACCGACAGCACGTACAGCTGGCGGAAGCACAGGCGGCTGTTAGAATACAGCAGCTTCCAGCGACGATACGTGGAAGAATAGTAGTAAATGGCATGTAACGCCACCACAAAGGGCTGCATGTTGATACTGGTCACTCGTACTAATGGCTCCATATATAATATCTGTTAGTAAGAACATGTGGCAACTATATATTCTCTTGCACTACCTACGCTGCAGGTTAGAGTAGGCAATTAATTTTGCTTTCATAGTATCTGTAGCAATTAAATGTTACCGCCATGCAAAAAAATTAGATAGCACCAATTTTCACTCCAGAGTGAGCGGTAGTGCAACAGTAAAGGTAGTCTTTCCAGGCTGTGAAGAAACGGTAATATGCCCCTTATGCTTATCGACAATTTTTTTTACAACGTAAAGCCCTAAGCCACTACCCTCGCCCATAGGCTTGGTAGTAAAAAAAGGAGTAAAAATTTTAGAAATATGTTCTTGCGAAATTCCTATGCCCGAGTCAGTAAAAGAAACATAGACCTGTTTTTCATCTTTTTCTAAACTGATAGATAGAGTACCCTTATTATTCATGGCATGCAGTGCATTTTGAATTAAGTTGGTCCACACTTGTCCTAATTCGTCAGGGTAGGCATAGATAGATAAAGATGATAAAGAAGGGGGAAAATTTTTTTGTAATTCTACTTTAGAAAGTTGAGTACGGTAAAGAGTAAGGATAAGCTCAATATTTTCTACCAGGTTAATAAGTTGAGCTTGAGAAGCTGGACTTTGATAAATGTAATTTTTAAGAGCAAAGATAATTTTTTCCATTTTGGAGATAGCAATTTGCATGCTATGTAAGTTATTATGAACTTTGCCTACCTGGGCTGCTGTATTGAGCAGCTGTTCTGTATAAGTAGGTTCTTTTTGAAATAGGGGCCAAAACTTAGCTGGAATATCTAAAATTCCTGCTCTAATCAATTCTTGGGCATAGTAAGCAGGGCTAGAAATAGGAAGTTGACTAAGTATTTGAGTGAGATTTTTTCGAATATTGCGCTCTTGAATACCACTCAGCGTAGTAGCATTAGGTTCGGCACTATAAAGGAGCCACTGAGTAAAAAGTTCTATTTGTTCGGGCGGCAAGCAAGTAATGAGGAAGGGTAACTGCTGGAGTAAAAAAGGTAAACTATTTTTCAGGTTAGTACTAGCGCCATTGAGCACTCCTAAAGGAGTATTCATTTCATGGGCAATGCTAGCTATAAGTTGACCTAAAGCCGCTAGTTTTTCGGTAGCGATAAGCTGTTCTTGGGCAGCTTGTAAGTTGGCAAGTGCACTATTCAATTCTTGGGTTCTTTCTTCTACCTTTTGCTCTAGCATTTGGTAAAACTGAGCATTTACGATAGAAATAGCTGCTTGGGCAGCGAGTAATTTTAGTATTTCTACTCGCTCAGGAGTGAAAACACTGCGGGTTAGGGTATTTTCTAGGTAGAGGATGCCCAGTAACTCGCCTTGTTGTAATATAGGAATAGCTAAAATGGACTTAGGCTGCACGGCTTCTATATAAGGGTCATTTACAAAATGACCTTCTACCAAAGCATCGTTCAAAACAACAAGGTTAAGAGAGTGAGCAATATAGTGGATAATAGAAAGAGGCAAGGCTTCAGGATTTACAAGACTGATTTTCTTTTTTTGAAGATGTAGCTGAATTTGCGTTTCTAAGATTTGGCTTTCTGCTTCTATAAATAGTTCATTTTGATTTTTAAGAAGTAATACACAACGAGTAGCCCCCGCATTTTCCATAGTAAGGCGTAAAAGTTTTTCCATAAGTTCTTCCAGGTGTAGAGCTTGCGAAAGCATCTGAGAGGCTTTTAGAATAGCATTCCAATCGAGCCAATGAGTAGTATTATGAGGAGAAGTCTTAAAAGAAGATAATGACTTGGTAGGAAGTTGTGTCTTAGCAAAACGCTTAGTTTGTAAAAATGGAAATTCTTTTTGAAGCCAAGTGCATTTAGCCTGAGCCCCCCAACGAGCATATACTCGGTAAGCACGATAAATAAACTTTTTACTTTTAGAAGGGGCCTGCATAATTAAATAAGCTCTGGCCATTCTTTCCAAAAGTTGTGCTTTTTCTGCTCTGTTAGTGATACCCCGCATTAGAGCTAGTGCTTTTCGGAAATGCTGTATAGCCTGAACTAGTTGATTTTGACAAAGTGCTATTTCTGCCTTCAACCATTCAATACGATAAATAAATAAAGAAGGAAAATAAGCTTGCCAATAGACTAGTTTTTGTAATTCTTGCTGAGCTTCTTGTAAAAGAGTAACTTGATGGGTAGGCTCATATTGCCCAAAAGATTGTAACTTCAAAAGAATGCCCTGAAACACTGCAAAGGGATAAATAGGCCAGCATTTTATATTTTCAAACAGCAGCGTACTGGGCACATCCCAAGACTCTTGAAGATGGGGGAAAAAGATACCTAATAACCAGCTTTTGAAGGTGCTAAGTTCGGCAAGCGCAATTTTATCACCTACTTCTTGAAGTCTCTGTCTTTCTACTTGCTCATCAAAATTTTCAGAGCGCAATACCCATGGATTAGCAGTATTAGATTCACGCAGATTATTGATCAATTGTCTATACAATTGAGTTAGCTTTATGAAATGTGGCATATGGAATCTTTGAAATGCCTTTAGGGTATCAGATAGTTGTTGCTCTAGTTCTGATAAGGGGTTGCCACTCATGAGACCTATTAGCAAAAGAGCATTCAAAGCAAGGGCGGCAGTGTAGGAATCTTCTATTTCCATAGCTTTTTTATATACTTGCCATAGTTCTGTTTGTAAGGCACTAGGGTGCTTATACCAATGTTCCAGAAGAAGAAGCTGGAGGAGCCTTGTTTGGGGCCATTTATTGGATGCACTTTCCTTACCAAAATAAGAGTGGGCAAAGTGTAATATTTTTTGTGCACCTAAAAAGTCCTTTTCTAAAAGGATAGCTACCACAGCGCCTAGTGATAAAATTAGTTCCATTTCTTTGCTCCTACCATAATTGAAAGTAAGGAAGAAAAGCTGTGCTATTCGTAGAAGGAAGAGCTGATTATCTACAAGGAAACATGGAAGGATTCCTAGGATTATCAATTGAATAGCTTGTTGAGCAGGTTCATTTTGGAGAGGAGCAAGGCGCAAAGTGCGCTCTAAGTTTTTAGGAGAAAAAGTATTTTTAACTCTGGAAGGAAGTGCTTGCCAAGAAGTAACTTGAGAAAGGGAAGGTAAAAGAGTAAAAATTAATTCTAAGCCTTTTTGTTGAATAGCTATACCTTCGTGGAATTTGCCCTGTGCAAAAGAACTTTGCATGAGCACCTGGTAGATAGAAATTTGCTCTTGCCAATTCAGGGGGTACTTAGAGAGTTCATTGGCTAAAACATCTATCCATCCATAATTTTGGCAGTAAAGTGCATTTTGGAGCGCCGTGGTAAACAAGGATACTACGAGTTCTTTCTGAGTCGAAGAACTTAAATAGTAGATAGCATTTTCAAAATATTTTTGGGCAGTAAGATAATTTTTATTTTCATAAGCAGTTTTGCCAGCCTGGTAATTAAGTTCTACGAGTTCTGCCTTTTCGCAAGGGGTAAGTAAAGCAACTGCCCAATTAAGGTGATTTACTACTTCAAAAATAAGATAAGCATCTTGAGAAAGATAATTTTTAAGAGCTTTTCCTATCTGCGCATGAAATTTAATTTTTTGCTCTTCTTCTAGCGTGCTGTAAGCTGCTTGCTGAATTCGCTCATGCACAAAACGATAACTAACCAGTCCTAGGCTGCTAGGGTCACGGTAGCTAGTAGTATCATATACTTCTAATAATTTTTCATGAACTGCTCCTCGAAGCAGGGCAGCTACTTCTTCTACTGGTTTTTGCAGTACAAAAGCTAGGGTTTGCAAGCGGAAAGAAGAGCCTAAGCAAGAAGCCCAAATTACTGCTTCTTTACAGGGAGAAGAAAGCTTATGAATTTTATGAACCAGCAGTTCTAAAACATTTTCATAAAGCTGGATTTTTTGAATTTGTCCTACATCCCAAGACCATTTGCCTTGCGTAGCATTATAAAAGAGCAATTTTCTTTCATACAAGTCTTTCAGCAATTCTTGAAGAAAATAAGGACTACCATTGGTTTTTTGATGTAAAATTTGGGCAAGCGGACGCACTTGTACCAGGCGTGCGTGGAGCGTATCACAAAGTAATTCGGCTACGTGCTCTACAGTTAAGGGCTTTAGCTTTATAGGGTGATAATTGCAACCATTCTTTTTAATATCTTGTAACAAAATCTCTAAATTAGAGCTGAAATTGTGATATTCTTCTCGAAAGGCTAAAGCAAGGAGCATTGCCTGCGGACGATTTAGGGTAAGCAAAGCAGAGAGTAGTTGCAGAGAAAGGGAATCTGCCCACTGTAGATTGTCCAAAAAGATAACTAGTGGATGCTCTTGGCGTCCTATTAAGCTGAGGAGCTGAAGGAGCACATTCTGCAACATTTTATATTGAAGAGAAATATTTTGAGGAAAAGAGAAAGTTGATTTACCAACAATCCATTCGAATTCGGGTAAAAATTTTGTTAGTATAGCTGTTTCTTTTCCTAGATGTTGTAGAATTTGTTCTTTCCAAGCAGAAATTTGGGAAGGGCTTTCGCAAAGCCACTGAGGAATAATTTTTTTTAGCGCATCTAGCCATCCCTCTAGAGAGACAGGTTGCTTCCATTCGTTAAACTTACCCGATAGAAAATATCCCTTTTCTCGCAAAAGAGGCTTTAGTACCACGTTAATCAAGGCAGTTTTGCCTACGCCTGAGGCTCCTTGTACCACAAATACCTCTACTCCCCCTTGAGTAGTAACCTTTTCTAATGCTTGCAAAAGCAATTGTATTTCTTGTTTTCTTCCGTATAGCTTATGTGGAAGCTTCAATTCGGTTTTGAGATCTTTCTTGCCTAACTCTATTAAGGGAAGAGTTCCTTTTTCTTGATATTGTTCTTGGCAAAAAGATAAGTCTTCTAGCAAGCCTAAAGCAGATTGATAGCGCTCCTCCGCATCTTTTGCTAATAACTTAATAACTATTCGATTAATAGTAGGAGGTAATAAGGGGTTTATTTGCGTTAAACTAAGGGGTTTTTTTGCAATATGAGCATGTAAAAGTTCAAAGGGTTCTTTAGCTTCAAAGGGTGGATGCCCTGTTAGTAATTCGTAAAAGACAACCCCTAAAGAGTAAAGATCGGTACGAAAGTCAATGCTACCGCTTACTCTGCCTGTTTGTTCGGGAGCAATATAGGGCAAACTTTCCTGCCAAAATTGCGGATTAAATAAAAAGTAATCTTCGTCCTTTTCTTGGTAGGCATCTTCGTATTCTAAGAAAATACACTTTTTTGATTGGGGGTCAAATAAAAGGGAGGGGGTCCGAATACTTTTGTGTACTAAATTTTTTTGATGTAGATGCCAAAGAGCCTGCGTTATTGCAATAGCCACTTCTAAAAACTTTTCCACTTTGTTTTCAGAAGAAAGTAAATACTCTAATACGGGCCCTCCCTCTTGATTTTCATATACCATGTAATATTTATTTTTTTCAGCTTCTATCCACAATGGAGTAAGTAAAGCCGGATTCTTGAGAGTAAGAAGCTGCTTTCTTTCAATTTCTAATTTAGCTTTTGCCCACTCTGATTTTTGGTTTTCTGCATAGATTTTTAGTAAGAATTTTTTTTGAGTTTTTTCCTGCGTTACACGGTAAATCTCACTTAAAGAACTTTTATAAAGAATGTTTTCATATAGAAATCCTGATATTTTCTGCATTTACTAATCAAAATCTAAAAACGAGCAACTTATTATAAATATAATCAAAAGAGAAATAAACATGCTACAAGGGGCTATTTTTTATTACTTGTAGCTATTTAAGCGAAGATATTTTGAATTTTTATTCTTTAGTAAAATCATTTTTTCTTATTTTTAAGATACGATTTGAATTCAACCCAACTATGCTACAAATTTCTAAGCGGGGCGAGCAAATGCCTGCCTCCCCTATTCGTCGTTTAGTTCCTTTTGCAGAAAAGGCAAAAAAAGAAAGAGGTCTTTATGTGTACCACTTAAATATTGGTCAGCCAGATTTACCCACTCCCCCGGAATTTTGGCAAGCGATTCGAAATGCAAATATTGCGGTATTGGAATATAGTCACTCGGCGGGGCTGGAGAGTTATCGTAGGAAGGTGGTGCAATATTACGCTCGCTTTGGTGCTCAATTGGAATACACGGATATTTTAATTACCTGTGGCGGTTCGGAAGCTATTCGCTTTGCCTTGGGAGCTTGCTTGGACCCGGGTGACGAAATCATTGTACCCGAACCTTTCTATGCTAACTACCTAGGCTTTGCAATAGAATCTGGCATAGTGCTACGTCCTATTACCACTTATATAGAGCAAAACTTTGCCATAGGTAGTATTGAGGCATTTGAACAACTGATAACACCGCGCACTAAAGCTATTCTTATCTGTAACCCATCTAACCCCACTGGTAAACTATATAGCCAAGAAGAAATAGAAGCCCTAGCTCAAATTGCTCTGAAACATGATTTATACCTGATTGCCGATGAGGTGTATAAGGAATTTTGTTATGATGGGCTAGTTTTTACTTCAGTTTTAAGTCTACCGCAATTATCGGAGCATGCAATAGTGATAGATTCAGTTTCTAAGCGATATTCTGCATGCGGCGCCAGAATCGGTTGCTTAATTAGTAAAAATAAGCGTATTATAGAGACGGCACTCAAATTTGCGCAAGCCCGCCTTTCACCGCCTACGCTGGGTCAGATTGGCGCTCAAGCCTTGGTAGATTTGCCTGATAGTTATTATGCGGATATAGTACAAGAATACGCAGCGCGTCGCAATGTGGTACTTGAAGAGTTGGAAAAGATGCCAGGTGTAATATGTCCTAAAGTTTCAGGGGCTTTCTATGTGATGCCACAACTTCCTATTCACGATAGTGACGATTTTTGCCGCTATTTATTAGAAACTTTTTCTTATGAAGGACAAACTGTAATGCTAGCCCCTGCCACAGGTTTCTATGCCACCCCTGGCTTAGGAAAAAATCAGGTGAGAATTTCTTACGTTTTAGAAATTCCTAAACTCAAGAAAGCCATGCAAATTCTAGCCCAAGGATTACAGACATATCTAATGGAAAAGTCACACGCAGCAGCAGTTTCCTAAGTTACTAACGTAAAGGCGGAGCAAAAAGTTGGACTTCCTTCAACTGGTCCTTAGCCAAAGTTTGAGAATAATGAGCAATGGTAGATGCTGTAGGAACCACTTGATGTAAGGGGGCTAACTCATACCATGGAATCAAAACAAAAGCCCGTTCATGCCAATATGGATGTGGCAAACAAAGATTTTCTTCTTCAAAAGAAAGGTGGTAATAGCATAGTAAATCTAGATCGATAATGCGGGGCCCCCATCTTTGTTCTCTTTTTCTTCCAAGTCTAGCTTCTACTTCTAGCATAGTTTTAAGTAAGGGGTGCGGCGGCAAATGGGTATTTAACTGCGCTACCAGATTCAAAAAAGGAGGCTGTTCTTTAAAGCCCCAGGGAGCTGTAAGGTACACAGAAGAAGTAGCTATTACTTCTATGCCATTTTCTTCTAAAAAAGCAAGGGCTTTTGTTATATTTTCTAAACAATTACCCAAATTGGCGCCTATACTGATAAAGATCATGCGTTTAATAAGTTTTAGTCTATTGTCTATGTCTATTTAGTCTAAGTTTTAGCGAGTAAGCACGCGGGCTATAGCAGCCTTGATAGCCTTTACATCTAATCCATATTTAGCCATCAAGGCTGGTGGATCTCCACTTTCTCCAAAAGAATCATCAACAGCCACCATTTCAATGGGCAGGGGAAGGCGGCGTGCCAAGAGCTGGGCAATACTATCACCTAAGCCACCGTTGCGCATATGTTCTTCGGCGGTTACTATGTGCCGAGTTTCACTAACGGCTTGTAAGATGCTCTCTTCATCCAGGGGCTTAATGGTATGCACATTAATCACCTGGCATTCGATACCTTGCTCCTGACTCATTTCTTCTGCCGCTAGTAGGCTATTCCAAACTAGATGTCCGCAAGCAAAAATACTTACGTCTTTGCCAGAACGTAAAATTTGAATTTTTCCTATTTGAAAAGTTGAATCTTCTTCGGGAGTAAAGTTAGGGACTTTAGGTCTG
>JANWXU010000147.1 GCA_025057395.1 Bacteroidia bacterium
ACTATATGGCGGGTTGCCACCACTAGGCAGGTAAGAAAAAGAAGCATCGTTAGTGGTGCCATTACAAGATAGAGCTATGGTACTAGGCTTTTGGTTTGCAAAGCTAAGGCAACTATTACGTGGCACTTGGCAATTGATGGCAATAGGTAACACATAGGCAGGTTCACAACAATTATTTTTATTGAAAATTTCAACAAAATGAGTTCCTTGTGGTAAATTGGCTATGTGGGTTTCTGTATTAGGTAGCAAGGGTAAGTTACTTCTACCTGGTATTCTAATTTCATAATTGCCTCTTCTTCTTAAATCTGATTGTAATTTTAGAGTTGCAAATTTTGCACTAGTAGAGGGGCAATCGTAATTGTAATCAAAGCCGGGTTTTGTTTTATAAAAGCGTTTAGGATTAATTTCTGTGCCCCAGTAGGCTTGCTTTTGATTTGTAGGAATATAAGCCGTTATATAGTAGTCAATTCTACTATATTGGCTAAACCAGGAGGCTGGTAGAGAGGTAGTGTAGATATTATTTCCTATATGGTTAAATTGAATAGGAATATATTCGCCTTGTCCATTTAAACGGTAGTAGCCCCAGAGTTCAGCTCTTTCTGTTTGGTTAGAAACTACTTTAGCCTGCATAGTGAGGGCATTAGGTGGAAAAGGGTAATCTGGGGTGTTATGGAGGATGAAGAAAGTATCTCTACTTTCGCGATGAATACGTATAGGGTTTTGTGTTGGGTTTTTGGCTGGGAAAGTAAAATAACAAGGACCTTGGTTTTCTAAGTAAAATTCAAAATTTTTAGGGGGAATAGTAGCGCCTAAAAAACCGTTATTAGTATCAAAAGCCAAAGGCACTTTTTGGTACTGAGTAGCACCTAAAGCACGCCAGTAAAGATATACTTGATTTTGTAAAGGCGCAGAATGAGCAACTTGTATTTCTGTACGGTTAGTAATAGTAGCATTAAATTCATTTAGGAGCTTGTAAGTAGTAGGGCTCAATTGCATATAGGGGCAGTAAGTAGGCTGGTAACTTATAGAAGCACTAGATTGGCAATTGTAGCGTTCTATAGTAAGATTAGTATTTCTTAAACCATCTGGGTTAGTACAACCTACTTGATATTCCAAGATATAGCTATTATTTATAGAAGTAGGAATGTGCTGCATTGCTTCTTTAATAGATTGTGTAAGTTGACTTAATTTTATGGCATAATTCTCTCCATAGCTGTTGGAATTAATAGGGTATAATTGAGGGATGATAAAATCGAAGGTAATAGGGTCGCTCTCTGGTGTTAGTGAATAAAATAGTGCATAATTATTCCGTATAGCATTTATTACTTGCGCTAAGCTGTTACGGTTTTGATTTTCATTTTTATCAGGCGCCTCATCCATAATTAGAATAATTAGCTTTATAGCATCTTTTCTCCATTGCATGTTTTCTAGGGCATATACAATTGCATCATAGGCAGGTTCTCGACTCCCTGCTGCTTGGTTAGCTGTTTGCCATAAATCGGAGAAAACCTGAAAGTTTTCGAATAGAGTTCCGCTAATAGCTGCTACAGGTTCTCCATTATTTCGAAAATAGCCAAAGGTACACAGGCCATAAGCTGGCTTTAGATTAGCTAGTTCTAACCCCGAGTGGAGTGTTGCAAGGGCCGACCCCACTTCATTGATAATAGAACGCATGCCAGCACTATTGTCGACTACAAATACTACGTCTATTTTTTGTGGAGTGCTAAGTTGATTAGCTGGAATGAGACGAGGACTGCAAAGCGGACCTTCATTATCTGAGGTTTTATTTAAGTGGCTAAGTAGTAAGGGGGAGCGTAGAGCTTGCCTTGCAGAATCCACATAGAATCGTATTCTTACAATAGAAGGAAAGGAAGAAGCGTCTACAGTAGTAGGGTAGATTTTATAACAATCACGTCTAACTTGAGAAAATGCATTTCTTGGTATTATAGAGGTTAAAGTTGCTATAAGAAAAATTATGCACAGGCTTAGTAAATACATAACTCTATTATTTTTAGCTTTGATATAACGAAATTAGTAAAATGTACATTGAGTGTAAAGCATTTTTAGCTATTTAAAAAAATGTTTAAGCTTTTCAATGTAAATCAGATGGTAATCTTATAGCTTGCCTAAGTTAATTTTTGATATAATTGATTTCTTACTTATTTAGTAGCTAGCAAAATATTTAAATATTTAAGCTTTCTTGTCTATCACTTCTTTAGTTGTTATTTCATGTAGAGTTTTTCCTTTATTTTTACCAAAAAGTAGGTGTTTAGGGCTACCAATAATTTGGGCGGTGTAAATTCCCGAGTGCCCTGAGAATAAGTAAGCTGTTATGCATGCAAGTGCTAAATAGATACCCGTTTGTATACCAAAGATTTCTATGCCCATTACTAAACAGGCAATAGGGGTATTAGAAGCGCCGGCAAATACAGATACAAAGCCCATAGCTGCACATAGAGAGGTGGGTAAATTACATACAGAAGAAAGGGCACTACCCAACGTGGCTCCTATGAAAAACAGCGGAGTTACTTCGCCCCCTTTAAATCCGCAACCTAACGTGAAACTCGTGAAGAGAACTTTGGCAACAAAATCATAAAATGGCAAAGGTTTAATAAATGCTTCTTGAATAATAGGAATTCCTAAGCCAACATACCGGTTGTTTCCTATTACTGTAATTGCCAACAATAAAAATATGCCACCTACAAGGGGTCTGAGGGGTGGATAAGCAATTCGCTGGGAGAAAATATTTTGCCAAAAATGGGTAGCATAAGAAAAAAACTTGGCCGTTAGGCCAAAGGCAATTCCACACAAAATAGCTATCAATAGGTTCAACGCATTAGGTGCTTGAAAAGCAACTGTATAATGAGTGTGATGTACTCCTAAAAATTCAGCAGTTAAGTATGCTACGATGGCGCAGAAGAAACTAGGAATTAATGCTTCATAGCGCATTCTCCCTATGATCAGTACTTCAAGGGCAAAGATAGATCCGGCTAAAGGAGTTCCAAATACTGAAGCAAAGCCCGCACTAATGCCCATTACTAAAATAAGTTTTCGGTCACGCGGGCGAAGTCGAAAAAGATATGAAAATTGGTCAGCAATAGCGCCCCCTATTTGTACTGCCGTTCCTTCTCTGCCCGCAGAACCCCCGAAAAGGTGAGTTAGAAGAGTACCTACTAATATTAGGGGAGCCATTTTGAAAGGAATTCTCTTTTGGGGAGCATGAAATTCTTCTAAGATTTGGTTATTACCCTTTGCCACGTCTCTTCCCCAATAGTGGTATAAAAAGCCAATAATAAGACCCCCGAGGGGAAGTAGTGCAATAATACCTAAGTTTTTTTCTCGAAGTTCAGTTACGTAATCTAGGGAGTATAAAAAAAAAGTAGAGGCGGCTCCTATTGGAATGCCTATAAGCACTGAGAGTAAAAACCATTTTAGAATATAAAGCCAATAAATAAATTGCTTAGCTTGCAAAAACATAGAGACCAATGATAGGTTTTATTGACTTTTTGAGTAAAAGTACCTGGAATTAAATTTTTGTAATTTGCTATAAACTTTGAATTAAATTATAATGCTGTTTGCCTTAAATGTAATTTATTTTTGGTTATTAGGTTAATTCCTAAAGTTTAAGTTTAAAAATTATGATTTTCAAAGGCCGGTTTTGGGTAGGTATATTATGGGTAATTTTACTTTTATTTTTTATCGTTAGAGCTTCTTTCTTTGCTGATTTAACCTTATTAGCACAAACTGGAGAAAATAAGATAGATAAAAAGAAGAATATTGATCGCTGTTTAGAAAAGGCTTGGGAAAATATTGAAAAAAATCCTGCTTATAGTTTAAAGTTGGGCGATTCCGCTTTAAAAAGTGCTATAGAGCTAGAGGATAAATTTTTAGAAGCGCAGGCTCTGAATTTATTAGGTTCTGTTTGTTTTAAAGAGGCAAATTATCCAAAGGCGCTTAATTACTTTCTACAGTCTTTGAAGATTAAGGAACAAATAGGCGAGCTACAAACAATTGGAAGTACAGTTTTAAATATTGGTGTAGTGTACGAAGCTCTGGGTAATATACCTCAAGCTTTTAAGTATTATTCCAAGGCAGAAAAAATTTTTATCCAGTATAACGATACTCTGAATTTAGCTTCTGTTTATAGCAATCTAGGGAATTTGTATAGTATTCAGGATAGTGCGCAGCAAGCCCTTATGTATCATCAGAAGGCTCTAAAACTTAGGGAGGCAATTAAAGACTTGCACGGGGTTTCAGTCTCTTTAGTTAATATAGCAGAAGTATATATTACTCTTAAAAATTATCGAGCTGTAGTAGAAAATGCACAAAAGGCATTAAAGAACTTTAAAGCTTTAGGTAATTTGGAAGGACAGGCAGTGGCAATATTGAATTTGGGTGCTGCTTATTTGCACACAGGGCAATTGCATTTAGCTGAACATTACCTTCTTGAAGGGTTACATTTGGCTAGGCAGCTTGGTTCAAGGCAACAAATTTTAGAAATTTATAAAGATCTTTCGCTAGTATATGAATTAGAAAATAATTATGCGCGGGCACTGGAATATTATAAGAGATTTGCCGCCCTAAAAGATACTCTCTTTAGTGAGGAAAAACATAAGGCAATTGCGGAAATTCAGGCGCAGTATGATTTTGAAAAAAAAGAAAGGCAAATTGAACTACTAAATAAAGATAAAAAGATATCTGAGCTTATAGCAGCTGTAATTAGTATACTGTTAGTATTAGTGCTTACCTTAGCACTGAATTTTTATTTCCGGTTTTTATCTAAAAAACGAGCCAATGCTTTGCTCACAGAACAAAAAGAGCAGCTTCAAAGGCAAAAGGAGCAATTACAGCGAAGCGAACAAGAAAAATCTATGCTGCTTAGAGAATTGCACCATCGCGTAAAAAACAATTTGCAAGTGCTTTCCAGTATGTTGAGTTTGCAGTCTTCTCAATTAACGGACCCTGTAGCACTTGCTGCTTTAGAGCAAGGAAGATTTCGGGTGGAAGCTATTTCTTTGATTCATCAAGGGCTTTATAAAGACGAAACGAATGTTTCTAAAGTACAAATTCGAGAATATATTACTAATTTATTTCAAAACTTAATGTTGGCGCATGGCTTTAGCCAACGCTTACAGTTTGTTACAGATATTGAAGATTTGGTCTTGGAAGTA
Source organism: Bacteroidia bacterium (assembly GCA_025057395.1). Lineage (GTDB taxonomy): Bacteria > Bacteroidota > Bacteroidia > J057 > JANWXU01 > JANWXU01. The sequence goes on from JANWXU010000147.1 coordinate 5,172, forward strand.
GAAACGGCAATTCCCTTGGGGCTTATACTTAATGAACTGTTAATTAATACTTTTAAGTATGCTTTTCGTGATTCTTCTATTCAGCCTAAAATTTCTTTAACTTTTAAACACTTAGGAGATGCGCTTTATTTAGCTGTACAAGATAATGGGGTAGGCCTACCTGAAAATTTTGATATTGAAAAAAGTAACTCCTTTGGCTTCAAATTAGTTAAAATGCTTTGCCGCCAGCTTAAAGCTGATATTCATATTTCTAGTGAAAGCGGAACTAAAGTAGAAATCTTTATAAGAAAATACAAGATTGCTCAAGATTTGTAAAAAATTATGTTATATATTCAACGGTTAATTTAATTTAGACTATATGAACCTATTAGTTGTAGAAGATGAAATGTTAGTGGCGCATCATATTGCGCAGCGTCTAGAGATGGCGGGTTTTAAGGTACCGGCAATTGTAGACAATGCCCAGGACTGCTATGAGCAGATGGAAAAAGAAGATATTGACTTAGTAATACTCGATATTAACCTACAGGGCAAAGAAGATGGTATACAGATTGGCAAGAAAATTATTGAAAAATATAAAAAGCCTATTATCTATGTAACTGCACAGATGGATAAAACTACTTTGAATAAAGCGCTGGCTACTCATCCCGCGGCTTACATCACTAAACCTTTTAAGGACCAAGACCTTTTAATTGCAGTAGAATTAGCCTTAGAAAATTATAAAAATCAACTTGCTAATGCGCCTGCAGCAGCCGAAGGCAGTACTTCAGAAGGAGCTACCAATGAATATTATGTGCTTACTGACTCTATTTTTATTAAAAATCGGAGTCGCTTTGAACGTGTGCCTTTTAGTAAAATTACTTGGCTAGAAGCATCGGGTAATTATACCTATCTGGTTACTACAGAGCAGCGAATAATTCTTTCTGCTAACATTAGCACTGTGTGCGAACGCTTAAATTATCCCGCTTTACAGCGTGTACACCGTTCTTATGTGGTTAATTTACAGCATGTAACTGGGTTTGATGATTCGCACGTATTTGTGGGTAATCATGAAATTCCACTAAGTAAAAATTATCGTGAAGAGTTTATTAAACATATTCATACGCTATAGTTATAGCTAGAATATTTTTACGTCTCTAGTTTTGTTGGAATTGCAAAATCTTCAGGCATAAAGCTAATTTTAGCTAAGGGTATTTTTAGTATTTTTAGTTTTAGTTAGTGTATGTAGGGCGCTAGCTAGGGTACTATCATAGCCTAAAGTGCTTAGTAAGCCCCCTGAATGAATAACTAAAATATTACCCGAAAGTCGTTTTTCATGAATTGCTTTTTCTGTACATATAAGCAAAGGTATAGTATAAATAGGATTAGTTAGTATTCCTTCGGTTCGGGCAAAGCGTATGAGCTCCAGTACTAGTGTTTGGTTCACTTTTCCGAATCTGAATAAGGGAGGGTAAAGTGTAAAGTTTTGGGGAGTAGTTATTTTTTCTCCTACAAATTTTTCCATTAGTAGCTGCCATTTAAGTAAATTTTCGTGAAACTCTTCAGCGTTAAGAGCTGTAAGGTGAATGTGGATATGCTTTTGGGTTTGGAAGTAATGATTACATAGCACTAAAACGCTCGCTGTAAACCCTGTACCTGAATCAATGAAAATATTAGAAAATTGCTTATGATATTCTTGCTCATTTTGCAAAATATCTAAAAACAAAGAGCAGCACCCCGAAAAGGAAGGCGGCATAGCAGCACCTTCGGGAATAATAATTGCCTTTTTACCCTTTTGTTTTTGTGTAAACCATTCCTGGTGGGCAATAGCATCAATGTTTTTCCAGTCTTTACGGTTAATGAATCGTATATTAATCCTATCCAAAAAAGTTTGTAGTAGCAAAAAATTACCTTTCATTTTGAGTTCGGGTTCACCCCTGAGTAAAACAATAGGTTCAATTTGCTCTTCTATTAGTAAAGGTACAAAGGCAGTGAGATGGTTAGAGTAGGCACCTCCAATTAGTATACAACAATTAAATTGATTTTTTTTTAGCCACGGTAGCAGAGAAGCATATTTTCTTAGCTTGGTGCCTCCACCTAGCACTCCTAGTTCATCATCGCGCTTTAAATAGAGGTCGGCATTAATTCGATGGATATTTCCAAGACGTGTAACACGGCTATGTAATTGAAAGTGCGGAGAAAGGGTAGCCACCACTCGTTTACAAAATTCTTCTAAAGGCATCATAATAATAATTTTAAGTAGTGCTATTTTCTGACAGGGCTTTTTCTAGCAAGTGTATGCTTTCTGTATAATGGTTAGGAAGATGACTTACTTGTAAGTAGCCCTGCTGAGTAATAGGCAGTATTAACTTGTAACTGTCTTTTAATTCTCGAGCTAGAAAATAGTTTTGGTGGATACCTTGGCAATGAGAAAAAACTGTGAATCCAAAGCTCTGTAAAGGAAAAGGTTTAAGATGGTAAGAATTTTGCACTAGAAAGTTACGAAAGGCTAATGCTCGTAGGCGGTAAGTATTCCAAAGTTCAGGTAGATAATCAAAAGCGAAGTTAGATAGCGAATTTTCTAAAGAAGAACAGAATTCCATTTCTGCCCAAAGGTAGGAGTGGCTAGAAAGGCGGCAAAAGGTAATATCTATTTGCCAAGCCTGCATATAGAAAGCTTCTATGCCTAGGAGGTAAGTGCTTTCTACTAATACTTTCAAATTAGGGTAAGTATTTTTGATCCAAAATACCGTTTCTTCTAAATCTATAGCCTTGCTGCTCCAAGGAATCACTGGCAAAATAATAGCCTGGGAATATGGGGCGAGGCTAGAAATCCACTTCCCCTTTTCCCCTTGAGGCAAGCTAGGAACACTAATGCGTACAAAGTAAGAAAAAAAAGCAGGAAGTTTTTCATATCCACTTGGAGTAAGCAGAGCGGTAGGTTGATTCTGAGAAAAATTATGTATTCTTGAGTTTAATTCTTCTTGTGTCAAAATATTTATGTTAACTTGAAAAGCTTGGAGTAAATACTTTATCTCCTCTTCCTGGGAGGGTAATGTTAAATATGAGAAAGAAAAATCCAGCATAATTTTATTTAGATTCTAGACTTGAAATATTTTGACAAATTTGTACATAGGTTGTAATTGCGACTTCTTCGGCTCGTTTATTAGCTAAGTCAGCCGGAAGAGAAAAGTTTAGAGATTTTAAAGCATTCCGAAGTGTCTTTCTTCTTTGATTAAAGGCTAATTTCACTAAATTCTTGAAAATTGTAAAATTAAGAGTAGGCATT
>JANWXU010000148.1 GCA_025057395.1 Bacteroidia bacterium
AGAAAATAGGGATAGGGAATAATCAAAAAAACTAAGAAAGGGTATTAGGCGTAGTGGATTGAAGTTTCTCTTCACTGATTTGCTCACTAGTTTTTCCAAATCGGCGCTCTCTTTTCTGAAACTCATAGATAGCCTCGTACAAATCCTCTTTGCGAAAATCAGGCCATAATTTATCAGTAAAATAAAGTTCTGCATAAGCAAGCTCCCATAGCAAAAAATTACTAATACGCATTTCACCACTTGTGCGAATCAGCAATTCGGGTTCTGGAAGGCTGGCAGTACTCAAAAAACGCGCAAATAAGCTCGGCGTAATATCTTGCGGGTTAATTTGCTGGGCTAGGCAAGCAAGCACAATTTTTCGAGCTGCTTCTGTAATATCGTCCCTTGCACCATAACTCAACGCAATTGTTAACTGCATGTGGGTGTTACTAGCCGTTTCTATAATCGCATGTTCTACTGCCTTCTGGCAGGCTAAAGGTAGACGGCTCAAATTACCTATTACAGCAAGTCGAATATTATTTTTTTGAAGAGTAGGTAACTCCTGGTAGCAAGTAGTTTCTAATAAATGCATTAGTGCCTGAATTTCATGAGAAGGGCGGTTCCAATTTTCACTAGAAAAAGCATATAGTGTAAGATAAGAAATACCCAGTTCTGCTGCGCCCTCCGTTATTTCCCTTACGGCTTTTATTGCATTTTGGTGACCTAAATAACGCTTAAGCCCTTGCTTTCTTGCCCATCTCCCGTTTCCGTCCATAATTACAGCAATATGCCTTGGCAAAGTAGCCAAGTTCAATTGTGCTTTCATATTTTTTTACTCGATTTTTCCTCTGCCCATTTATAAGCTATTGTGCTTTTCTAAAGCGGGGAGGGCAGCGATCTCCGCTATCTAAAATATAAGAGAGTGAGAATAAAAAGAAGCCATACCAATCGTCTCCCGTATTACTAGCTCTTCTCTCTAAGGTTCTTTCCCTAGCACTTGCAACTCGGCGCGGATCAGCAAAAAGGGCCGCTTTGGGTCCCATCTGTTGAAATATCAAGTCATAAGGAGCATAATTACCATTAATATCATCCAAGTACCCTGTAAAGGTTTTACGCATACCTACTTCAAAACGAAAATCCATTCTTTTATTTAGCCTATACCGCACTCCTGCACCAAAAGGTATCGAAAATTGGGTAAGGCGGTAAGGTTCGGGATATTCTCTATCAGGGTCTAATAGATATTGTCCTTCAGTGCCTAAGGGCTTTAGTGCAACCCATTCTCCCGGGCCGGAAAATAAACTTTTAGTAGGCGAACCCTCTGCCGTCCAAGCTTCTGCAGCTTGCCCTTTAGGGTTAAAAGTAAATACCGAAAGGCCCGTAAAAAAGTAGGGAGTCCACAGCGGGCGGTATTTATATAACCCTTCTACTGCAAAAAGCTCATAAACAATTTGTCCACTAAAATCAGCAATCGCAGAACGTATTTTTATTTCCTGCGCCTGACTACCTTTTCCAAATTCAAAAGTTCCACCATACCATCCTTGGGTATAGGAAAAACGCGCTAACCAATGAGGATGAAAATGATAGTTTACATTAAAACCAAAGGCAGGCGCCACGCTAAAACCTAAATCTCCAGAATATAAAGTACCTCCTACCCCAAGTCCCACGCTCCAATATATATAACGCTGTTGTGCCGCCAAATTAGATATACTCCCTACTAGAATAGTAGTAAATAGATAAAATAAAGAAGAGAAAGATAATTTTCTCATAGCTTATAAGTTCATAATTGCAAAGCTATATAAATAATTTGACTTTTTTATCGATTGCACTTTAGTTTTTAGATTTTTTCGTTTCCCACTTAGCAAGCTTATTTAGGAACAAAAATTTTGCCAAATTGCTTATTTTACCTATTGCGCCTGCCTTTTCCAAACTTGAGTTCTGCCAATTAACGAAAAACCAATATACCCTCGTACATTCAATGTATTTTCATCTATTAAGGTAAGAATACAACTATAGTCCTTGCCGTTCTCTGGGTCATAAATTTTCCCTTCTTCCCATTTATTATCTCCTACGTATACAAAATCGCGCAATACTCGTAAGCCCATGAGGGGCCTTTTTTGCAAGGCGGGGTCAGGATTATTTTTATCTACCTTAGGTGTGCCATCAGGGTTTTTAGGGTCCCTTAACCAAACTATTTTCCCATGATACTTCTCTCCAATTTTCTCTATCTTTACTTTACCTTTGCCCGTACCTGTTAGCCACGTTCCTAAAATAGCATCAGCCTTATTTTGCGAGTTCCCCTTTTGGAAAAGCCCAATCAAAAGAATAGATACAATGAAAAAAAGATTTTTTTTCATCATTACCTAAGTTTCTTCAGTTCAAGCTCTTAATATAGCAACTTTTTTAAACAAACACAGCTTAAACGAGTATTAAGATAGCCTTATATCCAATTTATTTTGTTTGAATTATTCGCCACCATTGGCCCTACTTATGACAATAGAAATAGAGATTAGTAAAATATTTACTTTTGAATCTGCACATTTTTTACCTTTTTTCCCCGAAGGGCACAAGTGCCGAAGATTACACGGACACAGCTTTCGCCTACAAACATATATCAAGGGAGAACTACAAAAGGGCATTCTAATGGACTATGGAGAAATTAAAAGAGTAGTCAAGCCTTTTGTAGATATGCTAGATCACAGGCTTATTAATGAAGTAGGACAAGAAATTAACTCGCCTCTCTTACAAAACCCTACCTCTGAAAATTTAGCTCTTTGGTTTGCTCAGGTACTTACGCCTATTCTTCCACAACTTTCAGCCATTCGCATTCATGAAACCTGCACTACAGAATGTTTTTTACGTTTAAAGTAGAAAACATTTTAGTAAGATAAGTTGCTTGCTAATTTAACTTTTTATTTGTAGATTTATTGTATCCACATTCTTTCTCTTAAAAGAGAAAAAAGCAATCTATATAATTCAAAAATGATAGCAACGCAAGCAGTAGCACCTTATAAGACCAAGTACAAAGTCAGAATTGTTACCGCCGCCTCCTTATTCGATGGGCATGATGCAAGCATTAACATCATGCGTCGTATTATGCAGGCTAGCGGCGCAGAAGTTATTCACCTAGGACATAATCGCTCAGTAGAGGAGGTAGTAAATGCAGCTATTCAAGAAGATGCCCAAGCTATCGCAGTAACCTCCTACCAGGGGGGGCATGTAGAATACTTAAAATATATGTATGATTTACTTAAACAAAAAGGGGCAGGGCACATTCGAATTTTTGCTGGAGGAGGCGGAACTATTTTACCCTCCGAAATTGCAGAGCTACATGCCTATGGAATAACCCGTATCTATCACCCGGATGATGGAAGGGCTATGGGCCTACAAGGAATGATCAATGATGTTCTTCAAAAATCCGACTTTCCTACCTGTACCCACCTTAATGGTGAACTAAAGGAGCTCTCAAGCAAAGACTTTCTTACCATAGCACGAATTATTACTGTTCTGGAAAATAACCCGGCGGAGGCGAAGGAATTTTTAGAGCAGATTCAAGATTTAACAGAACTTAAAATTATACCCGTACTTGGAATTACAGGTACAGGGGGAGCAGGAAAATCTTCTATGGTAGACGAATTAGTACGACGTTTCTTAATGGATTTTCCCGATAAATACATAGGCATTCTTTCCGTGGATCCTAGTAAAAGGAAAACAGGGGGGGCCTTGCTAGGCGATAGAATACGAATGAATTCTATTAATAACCCGCGCGTATACATGCGCTCCTTTGCTACCCGAGAGCCGAATATTGCTTTAAATCGTCATGTAATAGATGCCATACAGGTGCTTAAAGCAGCACAATTTGACCTTATTATTGTAGAAACGGCGGGTATTGGTCAATCTGATTCCGAAATCACTGAAGTAGCTGATGTATCACTTTATGTTATGACTCCCGAATTTGGAGCTGCTACCCAACTTGAAAAAATCGATATGCTCGATTTTGCAGATGTAGTAGCTATTAATAAGTTCGATAAACGCGGCGCCGAGGATGCTCTGCGTGACGTGCGAAAGCAATACCAGCGGAATCACCAGCTTTTCCAAATGCCCCTTGAACAAATGCCTGTTATTGGTACTATTGCTTCACAATTTAATGATCCGGGTACCAATCGTCTCTATCGTACAGTTCTAGACAAAATTGTGCAAAAGACAGGTGCTCCCTTGCAATCTTCCTTCCCCTATGACCTTAATACAAGTGAAAAAATTTATATTATTCCTCCGCACCGAAGCCGTTACTTAGCAGAAATAGCCGAAGAAAACCATCGTTACAAAAAATGGGCAGCTCAGCAAGTAGATATCGCTCGCAAGCTCTACCAATTACATGGAGCTATAGAGCAGCTCAAAGCCAATACTAATGAAGAAACGCAAGAAATCAATGCAAAAACAATTGAAGCTCTCGAAAGCCAAAAACGACAGCTAGAGGAGCAGTTAGACCCCCATTGCAAAAAGCTACTCGAAACTTGGCCCGAAAAATGTAAAAGCTACCAGCAAGAAGAATACGTCTATTACGTGCGAGGCAAAGAAATAAGGGTACCTAATTTTACCATCTCCCTTTCGCATCAAAAAATACCTAAAATAGCAGTTCCTAAGTACAAAGATTGGGGTGACATTTTACATTGGCAACTTCATGAAAATTTTCCTGGCGAATTCCCTTATACTGCGGGAGTTTATCCCTTCAAAAGAACCCAAGAGGATCCTACTCGAATGTTTGCAGGTGAGGGATGCCCAGAACGCACTAATAAGCGCTTTCACTACCTTGCGAAAGGAATCAATGCTGCACGTCTAAGTACCGCTTTCGACTCCGTTACCCTCTACGGAGAAGACCCTCATCACCGCCCAGATATTTATGGCAAAATAGGTAATTCCGGCGTGTCGGTAGCCTCGCTCGATGATGCCAAAAAACTTTATTCGGGTTTTGATTTATGCCATCCTACTACCTCTGTCTCTATGACCATCAATGGGCCCGCCCCTATGGTACTAGCCTTCTTTATGAATACAGCCATTGATCAACAATGTGAAAAATATATTCTTGAAAATGGCCTAGTAGAAGAAACAAAAGCTAAAATCCAAGCTATCTATGAACAAAAAAATGCGCCCCTACCTACTTATGCAGGAGACTTACCAGAAGGGCATAATGGCTTAGGACTTTTATTGCTCGGCATTTCGGGAGATCAAGTTTTACCTCCAGAAATTTATAATAACATTAAAGAATGTACACTACAAACAGTACGCGGTACCGTGCAAGCAGATATTCTCAAGGAGGACCAAGCACAAAATACTTGTATCTTTTCTATCGAATTTGCCCTTCGCATGATGGGAGATATTCAACAGTATTTTATTGACCATAAAGTTAAAAACTTTTATTCTGTTTCTATTTCAGGTTACCATATTGCCGAGGCGGGAGCTAACCCTATTACGCAACTAGCTTTTACGCTTGCCAATGGCTTTACTTTCGTAGAGTATTACCTTTCTCGCGGTATGCATATCGACGATTTCGCTCCTAATTTTTCATTCTTCTACTCTAACGGCATAGATGCCGAATACAGCGTAATTGGAAGGGTAGCGCGACGCATCTGGGCAAAAGCTATTAAATATAAGTATGGAGGTAACGCTCGCAGCCAAATGCATAAATATCATATTCAGACTTCAGGACGCTCTTTGCACGCCCAAGAAATTGCCTTTAATGATATTCGTACTACCCTCCAAGCCCTTTATGCCATCTACGATAATTGCAATTCTTTACATACCAACGCCTATGATGAGGCAATTACTACCCCCACAGAAGAATCAGTACGCAGAGCAGTAGCAATACAACTGATTATCAATAAGGAGCTTGGGCTCGCAAAAAATGAAAATCCTTTGCAAGGAAGCTTTATCATAGAGGAGCTCACTGACCTAGTAGAAGAAGCAGTATTGGCAGAATTCCAAAGAATTAGTGATAGAGGCGGTGTATTAGGTGCTATGGAAACAATGTATCAACGCAATAAAATCCAAGAAGAATCTCTTTACTATGAACGCCTCAAACACTCTGGCGAACTCCCCATCATCGGGGTAAATACTTTTCTAGGTCCCGATGGCTCTCCTACTGATATTCCCAACGAAATTATTCGTTCTACTACCGAAGAAAAAGAAAGGCAAATTGCTAATATCCAAGCCCTACATAAAAGAAACCAAAAAGAAGCTGCTATTGCCCTAGATAACCTCAAGCGTACCGCCTTAAGAAATGGAAATATTTTTGAAGCGCTTATGGAAACTGCTAAATACTGCTCCCTAGGACAAATGTCTGCTGCGCTTTACGAGGTAGGAGGACAGTATCGTAGAAACATGTAAAATCATAAAAAGCCGGGAAACCGGCTTTTTAATTTTTTGCTCTATTATACTCCCTTCCTTCATTATACTATATGATAAAGCTTAATTATAGGAAAAAAATTATCATTATTGGTGCAGGGGTAGCTGGGTTGGTAGCAGGATGCTATGCCCAGATGAACGGTTTTGAATCTCACATTTTCGAAAAGGAACCTCATGCTGGCGGCTTATGTGCTAGCTGGAAAATAGAAGACCTAACAATTCCTACTGCTTTATATTTTTTTCTACTAGGCAATACCCCAAGCACCAACTTGTATAATTTATGGACAGAGCTTTTACCCATAGAAGAATTTTCTTTTATAACCCCCCCTTACTTCTTTGTCACTGAATATACTAATTTTCCACCTTGCTTTTTTCCTACTTCACTAGAAGACTTAGGCCAATACCTTCTCCAGAGAGCTCCCCAAGATAAGCTCCTTATCCAGGAAATGCTCAGCGGCATCCAAACTTTCATAGAATATGAATTGCCTATTGATAGGGCTTATGCTAGGGCTAAGTTTCACCAAAAGTGGCACCAGTTAATTAATCAATTTCCCCTATTATTGGCTACCCAAAAATGGGCTAATATCACCGTCAAAGAGTGGGCTAATAGTATGCAGTCTGTATTATTAGCTCAAGATATTTTGCAAATGGCAAGCCCCGAAAGTGCAATGCTTTATCCTCTCGCCTTGCTTGCTTATGCACATCAAAGAGCAGTAGGCTATTTAATAGGAGGCGGTACTAAGCTTATTCAAGCCCTTCAAAATCAATATATGACCTTAGGGGGAAATCTACATCTCAATACAGAAGTCAAACATATTCGAATTCGTAGTAAAAAAGCAGTTGCTGTTGGCTTAGGTAAACAACAGTATTTTGCCGCAGATTATATAGTTGCTTGTTGTGATTTGTATCATCTTTATCGTATTCTTCTTCAGGGAGAATATTTCAGTCCCAAAATCGCTGCACAACTCGAAAACTTTAAGCCTGCCACTCCGATGCTCCTAATTATGATGGGCATTAAAAAAAATTCTTTCAATCTTCCTTTTACCTTATTAGGCTATAATCTCCAACTTACTAATCCCATTTTTTCTTCTCCTAATACCCTCGTTCACTACTTAAAATTGCATAGCCTAGCCCATGATCCAACGCTTACTCCTTCGGAGTATTTTTTGCTTACCGTGCAACTGCCCACTGAATTCACCTACTGGCATCAACTCTATCATAATAACAAGCGTCAATACTACAAGCAAAAGCAAAGCCTGATAGCCCAAGTAATTCTAGCACTTGAACACCGCTTTCCAGGGTTTGCAAATCATCTTGTTTTTTCTGAAGCAGTTACGCCGGCTGCTTTTTGGCGTCATACATATAACTTCCAGGGCAGCTATGCTGGTTGGTGCCCTACCCCCACAGGGCTAAGACAATACCTTAATAGAACTGTAGAAGAAATAGAAAACCTATACATAGCCGGGCACTGGTTTCAAGCTGGGGGAGGAATTCCTGCTGCCGCTATTACTGCTCAAAATACAATTCAAGCTATTTGTGCTAAAGAAAAGTTAGCCTTTGGAGTAAATGCCTAAAAGGTGAACTGAATATAAAATTGCTAAGAGACTGGAGCTTTCACCCTTTTAGTAAAGGTAGTATCTACTAACTTTGTATTAAAAAAAGTAAAAAATGCCTGCCTTCAATACAAAAGTTTTTTCTATTAGCCTTTTTTTGTGGCTTTCAGCCCTAAAGACTTATGCTCAGACTACTTATGAAGTAAGCGGAACAGTAATGACCAGTGATAAAACCCCTCTACCAGGAGCTACTATTATTGTGCAAAA
>JANWXU010000149.1 GCA_025057395.1 Bacteroidia bacterium
TGTTTGACGGTAGTTACGGTAGATAGGTGTACGAGCACGCAATGTACGTTTGTTTCTGTTACGCCGCCGCAGAATTGCCAGGCTAATTTTATCTATACTCGCCAAGGAAATACGGTAGCATTTCAGAATACTTCGCAAGGTACGGCGCCGCTTACTTACAATTGGGATTTTGGGGATGGGACTAGCAGCAATGAAGTGAATCCGACGAAAACTTATAGGAATCCTGGTAGCTATGGGGTGTGTTTAAGGATACAAGATGCGAATGGGTGTACGAGTACTAAGTGTGATACGGTAGTGATAACCAACTGTATGGCATACCCGATAGTGGATTTTGCTAATTCGAGTGGATTTAATTACAGTTTCAAGGGGCAGTCTGCGGCAACGAATGTGGTAGTGTGGGATTGGAATATTGATGGTACTTTTAAGCAGGGGCAGAATGTTACGCATACTTTTAGTACGCCGGGTCTCAAGACGGTGTGTTTGACGGTAGTTACGGTAGATAGGTGTACGAGCACGCAATGTACGTTTGTTTCTGTTACGCCGCCGCAGAATTGTCAAGCTAATTTTATCTATACCCGCCAAGGAAATACGGTAGCATTTCAGAATACTTCGCAAGGTGCGGCGCCGCTTACTTACAATTGGACCTTTGGCGATGGGACTACGAGCACTGAAGCTAACCCTAGCAAAACTTATAGGAACCCGGGAAGGTATGCTGTCTGCCTAACTGTGCGAGATGCTTTTGGGTGTTCGAAAATGCATTGTGATTCCGTTCTCATTTCTTCTACTACTTCGTGCCAAGCTAACTTTACCTTTAGTGTGCGTGATAACCGCGTAGTATTTGCTAATTCTTCACAAGGTGCTATCCCGATTACCTACTTCTGGACTTTTGGAGATGGAACTACCAGTAATTTAGAAAATCCACAAAAGACGTACTCAGCCAGTGGAGATTATCTTACCTGCTTAAGAATAGCTACTGGTGATGGGTGTACGGCTACCAAGTGTGATACGGTTCGGGTTCGTATGGCTCCACCTTGTGAAGCGGATTTTGAAGTAATTGATAGTGCGGGTCGATTCTTCTTTATCAACCGGTCTAGGGGAGAGATTGCAAGAGTACGTTGGTCATTTGGAGATGGTACTTTCTCTTCTGAAATGAACCCCACGAAAGTATATGCTCAGCCAGGTACCTATAGTGTAACACTTACAATTTTTGGTACTAACTGCCAGAAAACTGTAACTAAACCTGTTACAGTTAGACCTTCTAACCCTGTTCCTTGCCGTGCAGATTATAGGTATCGTATTGAAGGAACGAATGTTATTTTTGAAAATCTTTCTCAAGGCCCAGAGCCATTAACTTATAACTGGACTGCTTGGTATAATGGTCAAACTCAAACGAGTACTCAAAAGAATCCTACGTTTAATTTCTCGGGCAGCGGAAGTGTGATGGTTTGTTTAAATATAAGTTCTGCGGATAGAACTTGCCGTCAATCCAAGTGTGACACTATCATTATACCTGAATTACCGCCTTGTGTAGCTAACTTTACGCATAAAGATTCAGTGGGCTATACTTTCTTTTATGATCTTTCGCAAGGGAATATTACTTCTTGGCAGTGGGATTTTGGCGATGGTAATACTTCTACGTTGCGTAATCCTATTCATTATTATCAATTTCCAGGTACGTACGCTGTAACTTTAACAATTTCGGGACCCAACTGTAGGCAACGAGTTAGCCGTGCTATATTAATACCCCCACGTGGTGGAAATAAAATTGCAGGTTGCTTGTATTCTATGGTTGACACTTTGCTTTATGCTGCTCAAGTGTACTTGATTAAGTATGATAGCATACAAGGTACCCTAACGGCAGTAGACTCGGTAGTAGTCTCTAGTTACACTTCACAGCTATGCTATTCTTTCAATAATGTTCCAAATGGCAAGTATTTAGTAAAAGCTGCCCTGTTACCTGTAGGACCTGCTTTTGCAAACAATTTACCTACGTATTATGGAAATGTATTATACTGGAATCAAGCTACTTACGTGACAGTTCCTCCTTCTTTCTATACTGCTAATATTACGTTTGTTCCGGGGCAAAATAATGGGGGACCGGGCTTTGTAGGAGGGTATGTGTCACAAGGCGCTAATAAAGTAGCTAATGCAATTTCGAACGCACAAGGCGCAACTGTAATTCTTAAGGGGAATGAAAATGATGTGATGCTTTATGCAGTTCCAGATAAGGAGGGTAAATTTGAGCTTAGCAACCTTCCTCATGGTAGCTATACTTTAACAGCTGACGTTTTAGGACAATACACTAAGCCCCAAACTATACAGGTTAGTGCCCAGAATACGGTTCAAAAAGGTATTCAGCTGGTAGTATCGAAAAACTTAGCTACTACGCTAGGTGACGTAGAGGCTAGCCTATATCCTAACCCTGTAAAGGAAACAGCTACCTTAACATTTAATCAAGTTTCAGGTTCGCAATATTGTGTAGAGGTTCTCAGCCTAATGGGGCAGCGGGTGTTGCGTAGCTGTACTGTTTCGCAAGAAACTAAAGATGCTATTATAGAAATTCCGACGCAGGGTATACCAGCTGGTTCGTACGTTTTAAGTATTCAAGTAGAAGGCAGTCCTGTCTGGTCACAAAAATTTGTAAAAGTAGATTAATTCTTTAGTTCGATATTAAAAAGCGAGGGCACAAACCCTCGCTTTTTTATTTTATTTGATTTGATTTAATTCGATGCGCATATTTTTGTCTCAACTTTTCTAGCTTAGGGGCGATAACTACCTGGCAATACATTTGATAAGGGTTTCTTGCATAGTAGTTTTGGTGGTATTCTTCGGCGGGATAGAATTTATCAAGGGGTTGCAGCTGTGTTACTATAGGTGCATTAAATATTTTTTGCTGCTCCAGTTCTTGAATAACATTTTGTGCTATTTCTTTTTGTTCAGGGGTATGGTAGAGGATAATCGAACGATATTGGGTGCCTACATCAGCGCCTTGTCGGTTTAAGGTAGTGGGGTCATGAATGCTAAAAAAGATTTCTAAAATTTCTTTGCAGCTAATTTGCTGGGGGGTGAATTCAATTTGGCATACTTCTGCGTGTTCGGTGTTACCACTGCAAACTTCTTTATAAGTGGGGTTGGGGGTTTTTCCGCCTGCATAGCCTGAAATAACCGACTTTACTCCTTCAATTTCTAAAAAAGCAGCTTCTATGCACCAAAAGCAGCCGCCTCCTAAGGTAATTTTCTCTGAGTTTTTTGTACTATTCATAGATTTTTGTTGAAATTTATGGTGACTTTGTGTATGGTTACAATGTGTTAATGATGAGAGTATTATTATTCCTAGATAGGTATTCAGAATTGTAAGCCGCATGATTTATTTTATAAAAAACTAACTTATATAGTTAAAACAATTACCATGGGCAAAAAATTTGCGATTCTAATTTGAGTAGGAGTAATTATCTAACTAGTTAAAAAATGAGAATGCGATGTGGATTACTCTGTTTGAATTAAATTTATAAACATTTATTTTATAGCAATGTTGAAATAAAATAAGTGTTTGAGAGTTGTTAGTTTCTTACCTCAAAGGAGTCGGACCCAAGAAAGCGGAAATACTGAAAGCGGAATGCAATATTACTACTATAGAAGAGTTACTTCATTTTTTTCCGCGTAAATATGTGGATTATTCACAAGCTACTCGGATTGCAGATATTAAAAGAGAGGGAGCTACAGTTTCGCTTGTTGGTAAAATTACACAATTTGAACTTTATAGCCCTAACGGTGCTAAAAGACAAAGACTAAGTGCTTTACTAAAAGACGCAACTGGAGTAATAGAGCTAACTTGGTTTCAAAATTGCCATTGGGTACTTGAGAAATTTAAAGATGGAGATGAGGTTGTAATTTTAGGCAAAACTCAACTATTTAATAATCGTTATCAAATTACGCACCCGGAAATAGAAAAAGTTAGTGATGAAGATTCCGAATTATCTCAACTCAAAATTATTCCTTTCTATGCTAGCTCTGCCAAATTAAAAAAATGGAATTTAGATAGCCGCGGCTTTCGCAAAATTATTCGGGAGGCGCTTAAAAATTACCTTTCGCTTATCGAAGAAAATCTTACGCCCGCTATTTGTCAAAAATATCAATTAATTCCTAAAAAGGAAGCTATTGGGGCAATTCATTTTCCCTCTTCTTTTGTTCAGCTACAAGCAGCTCAAAAGCGATTGAAATTTGAAGAGCTATTTTTCTTTGAGTGCTTAATGGCTAAAAGAAAGTGGGTAGTTCAATCACAACATCAAAGTCGTCCTTTTGCGAAGATAGGGCATTATTTTAATACTTTCTATTACCATCATCTTCCTTTCGAACTTACTAATGCTCAAAAGAGAGTAATTCGAGAAATTCGTCATGATGTGGCCAAGACTACGCAAATGAATCGTTTGGTGCAAGGAGATGTAGGTAGTGGAAAAACGATTGTAGCAGTAATGGCTATGCTGATGGCGGTAGATAATGGCTTTCAGGCTGCTTTACTTGCCCCTACAGAAATTTTGGCTGAGCAGCACTGGAAAAATGTGCACCGCCTACTTTCGCCCCTAGGTCTACAAGTAGATATGCTAACAGGGGGCATGCGTAAGAGTCTGAAAAAAAGAGTTTTAGAAGATACCGAACAAGGAAAAACTCATATTTTAATAGGTACTCACGCTCTATTAGAAGATACCGTTCGTTTTCATAATTTAGGGCTCACTATTATTGATGAGCAGCATAAATTCGGGGTTTTGCAGCGTTCCAAATTATGGAAAAAGAATGATTTTTTCCCCCATAACCTTTCGATGACGGCTACCCCTATTCCTCGTTCTTTAGCTTTGACTTTGTATGGAGATTTGGATGTATCTCGAATGGATGAACTGCCACCCGGGCGTAAGCCTGTAAAAACTATTGTAAAAACAGAAGCTCACCGCCTGGAAATTAATGGCATGATACAAAGAGAATTAGAAAAGGGGCATCAGGTGTATGTAGTTTATCCGTTAGTAGAAGAGTCGGAAAAATTAGATTTAATTGCTGTAGAGCAAGGTTATGCTTTAATGCAGCGTCAATTTCCTAATTACCGCGTAGGAATTGTGCACGGAAAAATGAAGCCAGAAGCAAAAGAATTTGAAATGCATCGTTTTGCTACAGGGCAAACTCATATTTTGGTGGCCACTACTGTTATCGAAGTAGGCGTAGATGTACCTAATGCTACCCTTATGGTAATTGAACATGCAGAGCGTTTTGGACTATCACAATTACACCAATTACGAGGTAGAGTAGGTAGAGGCGGGGAGCAAGCTTATGCCATTTTAGTAGCTTCAGAAAAAGTGGGGTATGAAGGTAAGCAGCGCCTACTGGCTATGGCAAGTACTAACGATGGCTTTAAAATTGCGGAGTATGACTTAAAATTACGAGGCCCGGGTGATTTCCTTGGCACTCGCCAAAGTGGGTTACCTGAATTTAAGCTTACTAATTTGGCCACAGATGGGTCTATCTTGCTTCTAGCTCAGCAGGCGGCTTTTGAATTAATTAAAAACGACCCTCAGCTAGCTTTGCCAGAACATCAAATGCTGAAAAAGTTTTTGATGAATTATGTAAATCAGCATCATCTGGAGGATTTATTAGCATAATTAGTTTCTCTTAAAAATGAAAAACGCCCCTCTACTTAAAGAAGGGCGTGCTGACTGCTTTTGTAATTTAAAAACGAAAAGGCTTTAGTTTTTTACAATTTTAAACTTTTGTAAGTTTCCTGAAGCACTAAGAAGCTCTAATATATAAATTCCTGCTGAAAAATCTTTAAGAGAAATTGAGAAAAGCGCTAGATTATGAACCCTAAGTTTCTCTTTTTTATAAATTTTTCCTTGTAAGTCTAAAATTCTTATTTCAGTTTCTTCGTCAGCTTGTAAAGGTTCAATGTACAAAATATCTGTAGTTGGATTAGGATAAATTCGGTAATCCGGTGTTTGGGCAATACTTCCTAGGCGCATAGAATGAGAAAACATCGGTGACCAAGCTGATAACTTTCCTACTATGTGACTGCAAGCTGTACAGTTAGTACGCACTTGAAATTGATAACTATTTCCAGGTATTAAATTATTGATAGGTGCAGAGGGGGCTACAGTAGCTGGAACCATTACACTTTGCCAAGTATTAATATCCGTACCACTAATACCGTAGCGAACTTGGTAGCAAATTGCCTGCGTAATAGCTGCCCAACTTAATACCACACTTGTTGTACCACGGGGTAGAATGCGAATATTTTGAGGAGCTATGCAGCCTGATAAAGTACTTACTTCTTGTCGGAAAATGTTACTTGCTAAGCCACTAGGGCATAAAACTTGCATTTCAATTTCGTATACAGTTTGCGGTAGTAAATTTTCTAAAGTGTAGTTCGAAGTAGTAGGTGGTAAAGAAATAGTACTAAAAGGTGTGTTGCTATTTAATTCACGATAGCGTAAAAGAATAGCACTACTTTCTGTTATTGGATTATTCCATTGTAAATTAATAAAATCATCTGAAGCATTGGCAACAAAAGAAATAGAGGGCAGGGTAGTACTATTTAGCGTAATGGGCAGGCTACGAGAGCAACCATTATTGGTATTAATCTTAAGCATATAGTTTCCTGCTTCAAGTTCTGTGAAAATGCCGGTTGTATTTGTTATGGTGCCTTGGGCAGTAAGTAATTGATAGGTAGCGGCGGTGTAATTAAGAGGGGTTACACTGATATTAGCCTTATTTTCACAGCTTTGTGGGGTGCTATTAATACGAGCCATAGGGCCAGGATTAATATTGATAGTTATACTATCACTTCGACTTCCACAACCCAAGGTAGAGCGAACTGTTAGCGTGTATATACCACTTTGAGATAGATTTACGGCATTGAAATAAATACTAGATTGATTGCTTTGGAAATTTTGAGGACCTTGCCAGTGGTATACCAAATAAGGTATTGGAGCTGCACTAATACTTAATGATTGTCCTTCACAAACTGGGGCATTCGTGCTGATACTGGGCATAGTAAGAGGGGGTAATACTGTTACTTCTACAGAGTCGCTAAAAATAGGGCAACCTGGTACTGAAACAAATACATAATACTTTCCACTGAGGCTTTCTTGAGCATTATCGATTGCCACGCTACTTTGGCTACCCGTATTAGCAAAAAAGCCTTTGGGGCCTCTCCAGCTATATGTAGCATTCAAAACATCAGGAGTGCTTAAAATAATAGCAAAGCCATTACAAACTGGGCTGTTACTTCTTAGGTTTATAAAAGGACGAGGTATAACAGAAATAGAAATGGTTTTTTGTACTTTAGGGCAATAAGGAGTTTCCACCTCTAAAGTATAAATTCCTGTGTTTTCGGGTTGAATATTTACAATACGTAGGTTAGGAGAGGGAGTTGCTATATTTTGTCCATTGGGTAGAATCCAAAGGTAACTCGCTTGACTTATAGGGCTAGCTGTTATTTCCAAAGTACCCCCTTGGCAAAGAGGAGCATTACTGCTAAGTGATGGATTAGGTTTAGGATATACTATCACGTTTTTTTCTACCATTTGGGGCGTGCAGCCGGGTATACTTACTTCCAGAATGTAATTACCCCCATGTAAAGAGGAGCTGCTATTCAGAATAACGGGGCTTACATTAAAATTTTCATAACCACTTATTGTATTTCGCCAGCGGTAAGTAGCCCCTATAATATTAGTAGCTGTAAGAATTAGCGTTTGGCCCTCGCAAATAGGGGCATTAGAGGAAACTTGTATATTGGGTATTGTATTAATTACTACGCTAGGCGAAATAAAGCGTGCAGTATCGCAGCCCGGTACTTTTACCTTAAGCTGGTAGGTACCCCTATGTATAGTATTATTTACATTTGGAATAGCAATGCTGCTGCCTCTATATGTAATACCATTTTTTTCCCATAGGTAGGTAGCATTATTAATTGCAGGGTTAGCTGTGAGCAATAAAATACCTCCTTGGCAAACAGGTGAGTTAGAAAGGATATTAATATTTGTAGGATTAGTATTTACAGTAATTGTCT
>JANWXU010000014.1 GCA_025057395.1 Bacteroidia bacterium
TCTTTACCAATTGACTCAGAAAAAGCAGAGAGCCTTTTTATGGTAGCTATGACGCGAAGTAGGAAAAATCTTTACCTCACCTACACAGGAAATGTACACGAATATGTAAACCGATTTAAAGATGATTGTACCAAAATTTCAATAGACCCACCTACAAAACCCAGTTCGACTATAAGCTTTGACTTCTAAAATGAAAAATTACTTAGGCATTATTTTTAGAAACCAATTTGCTCTGTTTTATAAGTATGGATATATCTTTATCCCTAAACCTCATCTGATTCAGTTTAACAAAAATATTACACCCAAAATAAAAAGAAGCCTAATCAAAATATTTAAAAAACTCACACCCTTTGAATATGAAGAAGAATATTTGATATTACATCTTACTAAAAATGAACAAGAAGGCAAAAACTTAAAAAATAGTCTTATTCGGTTCTTGTTACAAGATGTCGTTGCTATTTATCCTCTTTCCCAAAGAGCTAAGACTGTAATAGAATCTCGAATCAACCCCAAAATCCGAATTGAAAGTCCCATTTTCGAAGAAATTCTGCCCAAGATAGAGTACCATATCGAAACTACACAAATGGAGCACGGAATTGAGGCTCTTTGGCATTCCTGCCAGGTAGAAGGTAAGGCTAGCACCTACATTGATAATATTGGATGGGAGAATATCCTTAAGGGAATGGAGCATAGAAAAAAAGGTAACAAAGCCACTGATATACAGCGCGGAAGTTATTGGGAATACCTTATTACCTATGAACGCTATAGCTATTTTCCTAATACTACTTTAGGATATTTTTATGATGCTGGCCAAGTATTTAGCTATAGCAAAGGGCTTCCTGGCTTCGAGGGCAGTAGTCTACATGCATTTTTGGAAGAAATTAATAATCACGAGCCAGGTATTAAATTTACAGAAGTTGTTAAGCGCATAGAATCTGATGATAGAACAGTATCTTATATCAACCAAACTTCAACGGGAGCAACAAAAAACTATATCATTGCCCCTCTTTTTTTAATGTTACGCGACGATATTCGTAAATGCAATGATATAAATCAGGCTAAGCTTTTTAAAAACTTAGGCTACCTAAAGACATTTGAAGATAGCTTTAAACATACTGTTGTATTATTAGGCGCTTTTTTTGGCTTTAGTAAGTTTTATGATCTCTACTATGATAAGCTTAACTTGCGGTTTTACAAGGAATGCCAACAGCCTAAGTTTGTCAATACACAGCCTCCAGAGGCTAAAAAGAAAAATGAGCCACTTCCACCCAGTTCCATTAATCCTGACTTATTTGGTAATAACTACCCTGATATCCATCAGCAGTACGAAGAACTTACCGCACCCGATCCAACAGATGAACCCTCAATCCATTAAAATACTCGAGGCTCCAATTAAAAATACCCGCAAACCATTTTAAATAAAATTCAATATCTATTTTACTAGGCAATAAGGAATCAATTAAACACCTGTGCCGATGGCTTTTAAAGCAGATAGTTTATATAGTTTATCATGACTTTAAATTATTAAAATTATTAAGTGCACGAACTAATTTAATAACTTGATGGGGAGTGCGCACATAGGGAGGATAAAGGGGGGTGCATTCCAAACTAAAAATAAACTAATGACATATGCGTCATTGGTATTATAAACAGCTTTTCTTAAGATATTTCTATTTTACTTTACTTTTTATCCACTGTTCAAACCAAAGTGGAGGTGTAGCTTGTGCAAAAGTAAGTTTATATTTCTTAGGATTATTTTTCCCTGTATACTCTACTTGTAAATTTAATTCCTTACCATTTCGGCGAATACCTAAATTTTGATTACCTATTCTGAGTATTTTACCCAGAGCACTATCGTCGAAAGCTTCACCATTCCAGGCAAATATGTGGTCTCCTTCTTGGATTCCAGCTTTGGCAGCATCCGAACCAGGTAAAATTGTTTCGACTTTAATTCCTCCCGAAGCCACATCTATTACAACTTTAGAAATACCTATTTTTTGAGAAGCCGGGGCCTCAGTATCATCATTAATTTCTAGTTTAAGTTGTAGGGGTTCCAAAATTGAAGCATAATCTATAGGCACTACTCCCTCTACATACTTAGCAAAAAATTCTTTAAAGCTTTTTTTAGTAAGAGTTTCGGCAGCCTTTTGAACCCCATCTTCAGGATAGCCATTTCCTTTTTTGTAGTACTCGTGGTAAAGATAAGCAAAAATATCATCCAGACCTACCTTATGGTTACTTACGCGGCGCAACTCTAAATCCAAAAGAAGCCCTAGCCGAGAGCCTAAAGTATAAAAAGATGTCTTATGGTGCGGACTGCCAAAGCTAGAAGTAGAAAGCCAACTATCAAAACTTGCCATTGCAGGAGATACTACTCTTTGTGCCGGATTATTTTCCAGGCTAGTAATTATATTTGAAAAGTAATTTAAAAAGTCCTCTGGTTTTATAAGTCCTGCCCTTACTAAAGTAAGGTAAGTATAATAATCGGTTACCCCTTCGGTAAACCAATGCATTTTGGTGTATACTTCCTTAGAATAATCATAGGGCCAAAGAGCAGCAGGACGAATTGATTTAACATTCCAGGTATGCCAAAATTCGTGGCTGGTAATACCATATAGCCCCTCAAAAGCTTTTTCAGAAGCAGCTACTGACTCTGGAAGTACGTAGATAGAGGAAGTGGTATGCTCCACAGCATGGCGAATACGATTAGGCGAAAGGAAGTAGATAAAATGGTGCTCCGGAGCAACAAATTCACCAAAAATAGCTTTTTGCTCTTTAATAATTTTTGTAATATTAGCTATTAGCGTCTTTTCTGCGCCCGCTGCTGCGCCGTATTTTCCATAAAAATGGATGTAACACTTTAAACCATCTACCGTGAAGTTAAATTGCGTAAGATAGGGAGAAAAAATGCTAGGGCAATCCACAAGTTCATGGTAAGTCTTTGCAGTAAAGCGATTGTAGTCCGAGGTTGCTTTTAAAGCAGTAGCCGCTTTCCACTCTTTAGGTAAATTAGGAAGGAAAAGGGTACAGGGCAATTCCAACTCTCCTGCTTTATACATAAACAGGTTGATACCGTTAAAATAAACAAGATTCTCCCCCAAATAGCTAGTACCTGCATCTATAGGTATTCCTGCATAAAAACGGTATCGCACTTGAATCTTTAGGGCCGAAGTTGAGTTATACACCCTCCATGTATCTTTATTAATCTTTTCCCATGATAGAATCTTGCCACTTTCGTCCTTTGCTTGAAAATCAAAAACGCTAGCAGCATAATTTTGTAGAATGTATCTTCCTGGTCGCCAAGCCGGGATTAAAAAATCAGTATACTTTCCCTCCTGCTTTCGAGTGAGCAAAGTTACATCGAAAACATGCTCATTAGGGTTTTGCCATTCTAGGACGTAATCATAGCTATCACTGTTAGCATTTTCTCTAGCCACCACCTGCTGAGCTGACCATGGTGCCACAAAGAAAAAAGCAAATAAGAAATACAATTTCCTCAAAAAATTAAATAATTAAAAACTCTTTACTTTTAGCGCTCTCCTTTTTCTCCTACAAAATAATCTTCCTTATCCCTAAAAAGAAGGTTAAAAGTAGTTAAGCTACCATAACTGCGCGTAATATATTGCTGTAAATTTAATTTTTCTGCATCACTAATCTGATCATTACTATTAATCTTTTGCTCTAAAACACGTAGGCGGTCTCGAATCATTACTATTTTATGAAAAAACTGATCAATAGGTACTTCTTTGGAAGCCAAGTTTTTATCTCTAGGCTGTAAAATTAAAGTTCCACCCTGCCACTTAGGATGAATTCTTACATTTTCAGAAATATCACTCCACCTGCGCAAAATATTAATTAGTTTTTTTTCTACTAAGCTTAAGCTTACTAGGTCGGAATAAAGCTCCACATTTTCAATTACTTCCAAGCCTTTAAAACTTGTAGAAATTTCTTTAATACCATGACGCATAAA
This sequence comes from Bacteroidia bacterium, assembly GCA_025057395.1. Taxonomy (GTDB): domain Bacteria; phylum Bacteroidota; class Bacteroidia; order J057; family JANWXU01; genus JANWXU01. The sequence continues at coordinate 3,971 of JANWXU010000014.1, forward strand.
AGTAATGGTATAGGTATTAAGGGAAGCATTGATCACTACTCCGTCTCCAAATTCGGGGTGCCTTACTCGCGACCCTATGCCCAACAATCTACTTTCATTACTTCCCTCATTTTCAGTAGGCATTTCTATAAGCTCTATTTCAGACATAGCTATCTAAACTACTGATACCAAGACATCTCAACTAAAACTCTAAATGTACACAAAATTAAAGAAAAACTAAACTTAAGCCCCCAAAAGTTTTGGTACGCTGCCCAAAGTTTTCTTTTATTTTTTAGTTTATTCTTTCTGCCATTTAAGGCTTTATATTAAAGAATTTTAGTATTAATTTATGATAATTTTATCGTGATTTGCCTGAAAATTTAAACTTCTCCCTCTAAAGCTAATCTCTGAGAATTTTATTTAAATATAATCGAATGGGCTGGGAAGACAAAAACTTACTGAAAAATCAAAACTTACCACATTTACATAAAGATACTATTCTTTTCGTAACCGATTATTTCCCAGAAAACAAAATTCCACTTGTTCTAAAGCAGCTTCAAACAGTAGACGAAGACATTTTTGAAAAACTCAAAACTGTACAATACACCAACCCGCAAACCATATTGCTTATTTCTATTTTTTTAGGATACTTGGGAATTGACCGTTTTATGGTAAACGACTACGGGTTAGGTTTATTCAAGTTACTTACTTGTGGGGGATTTGGGATAGGATGGATTATCGACATTTTTTTAATACAAAATAAAGCTAAAGAAAATAACTTTAGGAAGCTAGAATCAACCATCGCACAATTAGAACATGTTGACTACCAATAAAAAAGCTCACCTTAGCAAAATAAAAATAATTTTTTTATATTTGTAATGATAGCACTCTAATTCTGCTAAGTCGCTGTTTTGAAGATAACCTTCTTTTTCTACGCAGCCAAAATTTTATACATCAGCAGTAACATAGTGCTCTTGCTTTGTAAGAGCAGTATTGCCCAGTATAATTCTAGCATAGCTAATATCACTTGGCATAAAGAAAAAGTGGTGTCCTATGGCTTAAAAGACACTAACCACAAGGTTATTCTTTTTCTAGAATATGCTAAAGCTACCATACTTAACCCAGAGGCATGGAATCTAGAGCAGAGAAAAGGTAAAAAAGTATACAAAATAGAACTTGTATATACAGGCTATCCGCGTGACACAAACGATTGGCTCACTCCCTTCGGACAATTATTACGCAGACGAGTAGAGAGCTTACTTCAACTTGCTCCAGAATTAGGACAAAAATCTAGTACTATCGATTGGGTCTTAGTAGAACAAACAGGATGTTCTACTGCCAAAATAGCCAAAACTTATTTTCACGGCTTTGTTTTACATTATTTGCTCGAAAATATTTCACCTGCACCAGAAGTGCTTGCACTCAGCCTAAGTTCTCCCCCAGACTTATTGCAAAATTTTGAAGAAAGTGAAGAAGCGGAGGAGGATACAGAGCTTCCTAAAAGGAAAAAAAATAAAAAAAGCTCCTCTTACCGCCAAAAAAAGAGAAGTTCTTACGCTTCTTATGTTAGCGAGTATGTAACTACAAATATGAAAGTCGTATATGAAATTTTGGATACTACTAATATAGAAACTCCACTGCCAGGTCCTGCAGATACGGTAAACAATGCGATTGACGCTTTTATGGTACGCCGACCTGAAATAAAAAATGCACTTGTAGTCATAGATTGGACAGGTTCTATGTACCCCTATGGGGCTCAAATTATCAAATGGCACCACCAAAATTTAGAGCAGCAATTAATACGAGCAATAGTTTTAACTAATGATGGAGATGGCTTTCGAGAATTTTATCGTTTCCTTACTTCAGAAGGAGGGTCAAAGTGGGGAACCCATATTTTAGGTTCCTCTAGTAATGAAGCTTATCTACATTTTTTAGAAAAACGAAGAAATGTAATTGGTAATCGCGGGGGAATTTATTTTACTGATACACTCGAAATCGAAAATTTACTCAGGCTAATGGAAAAAGCCATGCAAAATGGTTGTGGAGATGAAATTCCGGAAAATAATATCGAGACGTTATTAGCAGCCACAAAAAAATATCCTGATTTTGAAAATATCCTGCATATTGCCGATAATAATGCACCAGTAGTAGACATGGCGCTACTTGATAGCTTAAAGCACCCTATACATGTTATTTTATGTGGGAAAAAAAATGCTCCTTTTCAAGTAGACTATCTAAAAATTGCTGCTCATACTGGTGGAAGTGTTACTACCATAGAGTCTGAACTCGATTTTGGTACTTCAGAAAGTATTCAATTTAAGCAATACCCTAATGCCAGCGGAATTGCTAGTCAAAGCACGGAATCAAATATTTTTGAACTCTTTTGTGAGTTAGAAAAGAGTTATCGAATTGCAGGGGTAGAATCTCCTTATTTTTGTGCTCTGCAAGCCGCTCGCCAAAAATACAGCTCGCAAATTATTGGTAAAACAATAAGTACTTTTTTATCTCTTCCTAAAAGTAGTGATATTACAGCACTAGGTATTCAAGCTGAAGAAGTAGCTGCAATAGATAGTTTATTTGTCCATCCTCTACCTTATAGTAGTTTTATTGGCGACTGCACTTTTAATGGAATTCCATATACTATTTACTTTTTAAAAAAATTCTTCAGCTCCTGCTCTTCAATAACTAATTTTGTTGCTTTTAATGGTGGCGATAATTTCAGGCGAGCTTTATTATCCAGCGAAAAAGAAGCTCATGAATATCTCGGCTATTTTAATAAGATAACTTCTTTTTTCGATAGAAGGCCACTTAAAAGCCAAACTCCTAAAGTACGATACTTGCCTCAAAAAGGAGTTTATATTTTTCAAAATTTGGTAAATATCCAAGCTCTTGAAAAAGCTATGCAAAAAGTGGCATTAGGAGGTACAGGCATTGGCAATAAAAAAAACATTCTAGAAGTCATTTTAGAACTCCAAAAACAAACTAACATAGATACTCTTTTGCTAGTAATCGATAAGCAAGCAGAAATCTGTGATTGGTATCTTTTGCCCTACCTACAAAAACCTGTACACATACTAGCGTGCGGACCTAAACAGGTTCCTACAAGTGCCGATTTAATTACTTTAGCTTATACTACCCGAGGCAAACTCATTTCCTCTTTTGTAAATATAAACTTTCAAGAGGCCCGGTGGCATAATTCTACTACTTTACTTTTTGATTTTCAAATTTATACTCAGACTCCTAATGGCCGCTTTCGCCTAGAACGTGCCAAGCCCGAGGTATACATACAAAAATTTATAGAGCAACGAGCGCCTGTAAGCTATGCTCAATTGCTAGATTTTTTTGAAAGAATCACCCCCCCCAATATGCACGAAAACCAAAGGAAGAAAGTCCTAAAAGAAATCTTAAACCGTTTAATTAAACAAAAATTAATACAGAAAACCGGAAGCGGTAACAGAACCCTATATTCTATGGGTATATCGACGTAAGTCTTAAAAATTTTATATAAATGACCGAAATTTAGTGAAATAATATAGCATTAAAGCCAGCCGCATACAAATACAAACAAACTATAAAAAATATTCTGGCTTATAACTATCTAAATCTTGTAATCTAACTATTTTTTATTTAGAATTGTTCTATAAGGAAACCACTAAACTAAAGTATTTATTATTTAACAGAAAATGGCAACTCGAATTATACAGGGAGATAAAAAGGAGCGCGAACTTAATTTCATAGAGAAGCTATATCTTCCAGAAATCTTAAAAGGCATGGCTTTTACCTTCAAACACATGTTCCGTAAGCAAGTAACAATGGAATATCCGGAGGTAAAGCCTAATTTAGGACCTGAATTCCGCGGCAGGCCAGTTTTAGTAGAAGAAAATGGGCAGGAGCGATGTGTTGCATGTGGGCTGTGCGCCCGAGTTTGTCCTCCGCTAGCTATCAGTATGCAAGCGGCAGAAACACCTGATACCAAAGAACGCTATCCTGCTGTTTTTGAAATCGATATGCTCCGATGTATATACTGCGGTTTATGTGAAGATGTTTGCCCAGAAGAAGCTATTGTGATGAGTGATGATTATGATAATGTTTACCTTACGCGCAAAGATGCTATTTATGATAAACAAAGACTATTAGTTAATAAAGCACGTTTAGCGCCGAGGCTCAACTGGCTTGCTAAATTTCGTAACCCTAACTTCGGAGACGTATACAATTTCCAAAAAAGTAATAATATTCACAGCGTAAGGGATCGACAACAAGAAGTAGTGGCACAGCATTAAAGCAGAACTGTATTTATTTATTTTATTTATATTGTTTTTTAAATTTAGCTTTTCAAGAACCTGCTCCTTGAGGGTAGGTTCTTTGTTTTTAATAGGAAGATTATATTTGCGTATAGATAAGTATACCAATGAAAAGTCCTATTATACGCGGTACTACGGTCCTAGGCATCATTCATAATGGAGAAGTTGCTCTAGGAGCTGATGGCCAGGTTACTTTTGGCAACGCTGTAATTATGAAAGCGAATACTAAAAAAGTTCGCAAAATTGCAGAAGGCAGAATTTTAGCAGGCTTTGCTGGCGCTACTGCCGACTCGCTCACACTTTTAGAACGTTTTGAAGAAAAACTCTCTCAATACAATACTCTCAAGCGGGCCGCCGTAGAACTAGCTAGAGACTGGCGAACCGATCGTTATCTTCGCCGCCTTGAAACTATGCTAGTTGCTTTGAACGCTCATGAGGGAGTGATTCTAACAGGAAATGGAGACGTATTAGAACCAGATAATCATATTTTTGCAATTGGTTCGGGAGGCATGTACGCTCAGGCAGCAGCTTTAGCACTTTTACGTAATGCCCCTCATCTTAGTGCCACTGAAATTGTACGCCAAAGTTTAAGCATAGCAGCAGAAATTTGCATCTTTACTAACCACAACTTTGAAATCCTTACTCTATGAACTTGCTGCCTTTACCCGAGAACTTTATTGACCATACTCAAAAGCAAGTTTGGGATTTTATTCGGAAAAAGTATGTAAAATTAACTCCCGAAGAAGAAGTAAGACAAAGTTTGATACACACATTAGTAAGAGTGTATCACTATCCATCTTCATTGCTAGGTTTAGAAAAAAAAATTACTTATGGCAGGCAAATTAAGCGATATGATTTGCTACTCTATAGCCGAAAAGGCAAACCACTACTATTAGCAGAATGCAAAGCTAAAAACGTAAAGATTAGCAGAGATTCTATTTTACAGATAGCAGCCTATAACACTACCATAGGCGCCCGCTACTTATTACTAACTAATGGTAAAGATATAATTTCAGTAGATACTCTTAAAGCAGAAATTTTTACAAAAATCCTACCCTTTGGAGCTTTAGAAACATAACTATAATAAAATAACATTATAACATAACAACGAAGAGCTCAATGCTAAAACTAGCATTATTTTTATTCTTCTTTTTGCAATATGTTTTTATTCAAAATATCCAAGCTCAGATTGTAGTCTATACTCAGTTTAGCCCTCAAAAGGCAGTGAAAGACATTTTTCTAGGAAAAGGAATTGCAGCAAGCAATATTCAAGGAAAATTGGCAAGCGGCGCCCTGGGCAAATTCGTTACTAAAAGTAATTTTTTGGGAATAGATAGCGGCATTGTTCTTACTACAGGGCAAATCCATAATCTAGCTAGACCTAATGTTTACCCTTCTATCACCCCTGGAAGCAAAAATCAGTTTGCGGGAGACCCTGATTTAAATAAACTTTTAGCCAATCCTAAAGCACAAACTTTAGATGCAGCAATTCTAGAATTTGATTTTCAAGCTACTTCAGATACTTTGCGTTTTCGTTATGTTTTTGCCTCAGAGGAGTATCCTGAATTGGCACTTAGCAAAGTTAACGTCGATGGCTCTCCTTATAACGACGTATTTGGCTTTTTTCTTAGCGGTCCTGGTATTGATGGCGTAGTCAATTTAGCACATGTTCCGCATACTCAACAGCTAGTAAACACAAAAACTATAAATCGAGTACATAATTCTCAGTATTATCGTTCAAATGAAAACTCTTCCATGCCTGCCTACACTTATTTAGATTTCAATGGCTACACTACGGTTTTAGTAGCCCAATATTATCCTTTAGTTCCTTGTCAAACTTACCACATAAAAATAGCAATCGCAGATGTAGGTAATGATGAAACTGACTCTGCCATATTCTTGGAGGCCAAAAGTTTTAGCGTAACGCCTATCATTTCTCTAAATGCAATAGGTGCTACACAAAAAAATGAGCAATGGTGTATCCACGAAGGGTGCCATAGCGGCTATTTTGAAATACAAAGCCTTCAAAAAAATAAAAAGCCGCAAACTTTTCATTTAAAATTAGCGGGCACTGCAAAGCTAGGTCACGACTATATTCTCACTTCCATACCTTCAAAAGACGAAGAAATAATAATTACCTTAAATCCCAATACTCTTTATACTAGAGTAGAAATTATTCCACTTTACGTAGCGGGAGAGCAAGGAAAAAGAAGTATTGTACTAAAGCTCAATAATAATGACTGCACAAGTTCTATATACAGTGATACTCTTTGGCTATTAGATACTTCTCCATTGAAGTTACAAGTCGAGGGAGCTGAAAAAATAGAAAAGGGAAAAGCTACCCTGCTAAAAGCACAAGTAAGCGGTGGCAGTGGCCTTCATTCGATTCATTGGGGGAAAAATTACACAGGCGAAAACTTAAAAATTACTTTTTATAGCGATACCACCTTAGTAGTAACCGTCAAAGACAAGTGCTTAAAGTTACCCGAAACCACACAAAAAATATCAGTTCATTTAGCTTCCCCTAAACAGGAAGAAATTCCAGGCCCGCCCGACTACTTGCCCCTTACTTTGTTTTTTGCTCCGGGTGAAACCAGTATCGATGCGGGAGCCTTTCCCATACTGGAAAATTTAGCATATTTCTTAAAGAAAAATCCCCAAGCACGAATTAAAATTACAGGATATGCCGATAGCAAAGGTACAAACCAATTTAACCTGCAACTCAGCTTGAAACGTGCTCAAGCAGTGGCAAACTTTTTATATCAAAAAGGCGCTCGCCCCCAACAAATGCTGTTAAAAGGACTTGGAGAAGAACCCCAAAACCAACCATCTTCTCCCATAACACACTCTCCATTAAGTGAGGCAGAGCGCCGAAGGGTTGTAATTGAATGGAAATAAAAAGCTAATTTTGGAGTTCTAACTATTAAATTAGCAGCTTATCAAAAATTTCTTTTTTGCAGTCTCCTAAGGTAAACATGATTTTCTTTTGCATCTCTACCTTGAGTTTATCTAGCATTTTATCGTAAGTAGAAAAATCAGGTTTAAGAGTAAGCTTTTGCTCAGAAAGTCGAGCATCTTCAGGAATTCGACTAAAACATTGTGCGGAAATAAAACAAGAAAATGCTAGCTTGATTTCTTCAGAGCTAAAATCACCGTTAAGAGCAAGTGTTAATTTATCAAAGCCTTCACTAAAGTATAAGTCTTTAAAGCTGTCGCTTGTAACTTGAATTGCAACACTTTTTAGTGTTTCATATTTTGGCAGACGAAATACAGGGTTACCATGAAGAAGCACGGACTGATAAGTTTCAAGACAATGAATAGATCTTGAATTTTGGTCTGGTAAGATTTCGTAACCCGGAATTGGATAATTACGAAAACCCACCTTTACTGCATCAGGAGGCTTGCTATATAGAGCTAAGGCAGTATCTTTGAAGGCAAACTGTAAAAACTCTTTTAGCTTAGCAAAACCAAATTTGATAGGATCAAAGCCAATAATTGAAACCTTAATGGCCTCATTAAAGACCGAAAGATTAATTCCAGCCCGAATATCCTGATTCATTTCAGCATCGGATATCATCCACTGAATAATCTCTTTAATCTTTTGCAAGATAGCTTCATTAGGTCTAGAAGCTGTTATAGCTGTTAGTTTCATTTGCATGCGCTGGATGCGAGGGTCAGTAGCTCGAAGGTCAGCATACGTAGGAATCTGGGCAGCAAGACCAGGATTGAAAACCGTATAACCAGCCAGCTTTTTATCTTTATACCCAATTTTAACATCGGATGGATTGGTGTAAATGCAGAGAGAAGTTTTTTCAAAAGCTTTATGCAAAAACTCTATAAACTTACTGTAACCTAAACGAGCATGATCAAACCCTTTAATGGCCCCATTAAGTAATTCTCGAAGGGCTGAAGGGTTAATTCCTTGCTCTATCTCTGTTCTGTAGTCAGAAGCCGTTTCAAAAAAATGAACCACCTCAGCAACTTTCAACCATATTTGCTCTTGTGAAAAATTTGCATCAATAGGAAATATTTTCTCTAGTAAACGAAGCGCTCTATTATCTGTAATTCGAATTTGTACTACTTCGTCATCCATTTCTTCAGGGTCGGCAATCCATACAAATTCATCACAAACTGCTTGCAATACTTTATTGGAAGTTTTTTGATAGGCACATCCAATAACAGTTTTGCCATATTCATGCAACTTACGCGCAAGGGAAGCATAACCTCCATCGCCAGAGACAATTACAAAAACTTCTAAGGCAGGGTGAGTGTGCACAAAATCCATGACCTCTACTGCAAGTTGTATATCTGCCACATTTTTCACCCCACTATAAGAAAAACCAAAAACTTGAACGGGATCTATGCCTAATTTAAGCAAATCATTTTTCATAAATCCTAAGCGAGGATCACTCCAATTGGCATAGGCCCGCTGAATGGCTACCTTACCTATGGCTTTGGTTTCTTGAATTTTGTGGAAAATATCCTGCAGCGAAAGCCCCTGGATAATTCGCTGACCAAAACCATACCCTTTAAGAAGGTTTTCTACATCGTAAAAGATAGCTGTATTGAACTTCATTTTTGAAAAAATTAGAAGGTTTTAAAAATTAATTTTTCTTTCTCAATTAGCTAGCTTTTATTTCTCTACCTAGAAAGTAATTTTCGATAAAATCCCATCTTTCTGTGTTTGAGTAAGGAGTAGTAAAAAACTTCTGCATGGTAAGCATTGCTTCTTCATGCCTCTTATTAATTGCATCTAAAATGGAATTTTCATAGTTATCATTTATCACCTCCTCTAACTTGGTAGGAGAAGAAATTTTTATAAAAATTGCAGGCAACTCTCCACCTTGGATCTCGTAAGTGCCTAAGTTGAAAAATTCAATAATGTAAGCAAGCTGAATAATTTTTTTACTGCTATAGTTCTGCTGCCTTATTTCATTATAGGGAATAAAGCGGCTAATTTGATTGGTGAATTCATCTTTATCTTTGCATTTAAAAGTATCTATAAAAGTTTTTTCTAGGTTTGATTTTAGCCATCTGTAACCTTGATTAGCAATTTTATAAGTAACACTCTTTGATTTCTGCCCTTGATTTTGACGGCTGATTAAAAAATATTCCTTCGAAAACCTGAAACGGTTTTTATAATAATTGTAAGAGGAGCAAGAATAAAGATGAATAAGTAAGTCTGCTAGCCTCTCCAAAAAGTAAACTTTCTTGCCCACCAATTCTTTCTTTAAAGCTTCTACAAGAGCTTCCTTAGAAAAATACTTATCCTGCGCTTCTAGAGTATAGAGGGCGTTTTCGATTTTCGAAAAATTAGATTTAATTGATTCCAACGCACTTGCGGGTTGCTTATGCAAACTGATTTGAACTCTTAGTAGCGGGACATAGAAAAGCCCTTTTTCATCTTCTTGAGAAGCGCTATGCAGTAATTTTCCACTGAAAAAAAGCCTTTTGAGTTGGGGAAAGCTCATTGCCTTAAAGCGGGCTTCCCAAAGTTTCATCAAGTCTATTGTGTAATACCCATAGCTTTTGTTGTTATACTTACGTTGATTAAGCTTCTCTAGAAATTGCCCGTAGCGTTCATTAAATTTAGCTTCGCATCGACCATCTATTCGTATATAAGCAATAGTAAAAAGACTTTTAGGGCGAGCAATAAGCACAACATGTTTGTATCTTCGAAGTAAGTCTTTTTCCAAAAGCATGAGTGCACTCTTTACTTTTTGCTCTAAGCTGCCATTAACATCATCAAAGATATGATCAAAGTTTTCCACCGTTACTAGGAGATTACTACTTTTATTTTGTTTATAAAGTCTGAGTAGCTTTTCTATCATCATTCGCAACTGATGTTGCTTAATAGAAGAAAGTCCGTATAAAATTCTAGTATATTGCAAGTCTGACTCGTGAAAATCGATTAAAGCTTTTCCCTGAATTTCAGGATTTCTGGCTAGACGCCCTACTTCTTGAACGTAGTCAGCAAAGCTACCAGAGGGAGCATGATGATATACAAATTCAATATCAGGAATATCTACACCCATTCCAAAGGCCTTTGTAGCAATCATCACTTTGGTTTCATTGTACTTAAAAGCAAAATATCCTTCTTCTTTTTCATCTTTATATAAAGAACCATGATACCTGGATACCTGGACTTTGTACTCAGGAGACAACTTATCGTATATGTCCGACATTTGAGATACCCAAGGGCAGTACACAATGGCTTTTTTCCTCTCCTCAATAAATTCTTTAATTCGCTGGGTCGTTCTTTCTAATTTTTCTTCTTGTGGCTTTTTCAATTGAATATTATTAACCTCAAAAACAATGTTATCCCTTCTAACCTTACCTAAATAAAGAATTGGAATATTCATTTGAAGACTATCAATGGTTTCAAAAACCATATCATTATATCCGCCAGGGTTATAAATAGCTGTTGCGGTAAGGGCCACCAAAACAAAGCGATGGTTATAGTACTTCCTTATCTTATGAATATAATTACCTAAATACCAATAATCTACTCTAAAATCACGTCCCCAAGTAGTAACTAAATGAGCTTCATCAACTACTAATAGACCTATTTCTCGTTTTTCTAAGAAGTAGGTAATATCGTAAGAGAGCAATAATTCAGGGGATAGGTAAACAATATGATATTCTCCTTTCTTTATTTTTTCAATTTCTCCAATTCTTTCTAAATAAGAGAGCTCTGAATTAAGGCAAACTGCAGCACTATAGCCTCTTTGCCTCAGACTATTTACCTGGTCTTTCATCAAAGCAATTAATGGCGAAACTACAATTGTAACTTTTTGATATTTTTGACCTAAATAGATAGCTGGCAATTGGAACAAAAGCGACTTCCCCGCCCCAGTAGGTGCAGTAATGAAAATATCTCTAGCATAGGCTCCTATATGTTGGCAAGTCTCATATTGTTCGATAATGTTTTGAACAATTTCACCTTGGCTAATCCGAACCAAATTGAGGCTAGTAGAGGGAGATTCGTAGAATTCTAGTTCTCTGAAGCTATTAGAATTCCAATATTTCCTGAGTAGCTCAAACAACTTTTGATTGGGCACACAACGCTCAACACGAATACTACTTTGGTAATATCTTGCATTGCATCCTATTTTATTCAAAAATTGAATAAATAAATACAGACCTTCTATCTTCCCTTGTTTTCTAAGTTCCTCTAGATCGTCAACTATAACGTATTCAGCAGAAAAATAGGCAGATGATTCTAAAACTACTTTTTTTAGTCCATCCCACTCTAAACCGTTTAGGGTAAGAGGGAGTGCTCCTACTGGCAAGGAGTCTACTCTTTGAATAACCTTAGCAAAAGATTTTTTTTCTACCTCTGAGGGGAGATCTATTAAAGGACAGTATTCCACGGCATTCAATACTTCCTCATCCAAGGTAAAATATTGAACCCATTGCTGCCCTTCATATTCCTGGCAGTCGCTATAAAATGTATAAAATAAAGCTTCTATCTTGTCGTGATTAGCTGTAAGGATATCTTCCTCGGCAGTCTTATAGTCTACGCCTTTTTCTGCGGCAATGCTAGGGTAGTACTCCAACAAATTGTTTTCAATGAGGACAAGGGGGAATTTTAAGCAATTTATAATTTGAACCTTTTCTTGTAAAAAGAAAAAAGTTTCATAGAGAATAAGAGTATTCCCTTTAGGCTCTTGAATCTTGGATTCTAGATCCTCTAAATTTTGTTCTACTACTTGAAGTCGGAACCTGCCTTGCTTATCAAAATAGCTACCACTTTCTATAAAAAGGTATTTATCTCTTAAAAAATGAATTGTATTCAGTGAAAAACCTTTGAGAATAATAAGCGAACACGTATATTTTTGAGTATATAGCTGTACTTTTTTAAGAAGTAAATTAATTTCAAAATTCATATTACACTAACAAAATTAAGATTTCAAAAAGTTTTTAATTGAGAGTAAGTAGAAGGTATCGGAAAATGTGTTTAATATTACTGAAAAATCATAATCAATTATTATGCAAGAAAAGTAACTAAAATTAATATATGCATCAAAAATTAAATGATAGCACTAATTTAAAATAAAAACAAGCAATCTATCTTCTTATTATTTTTTACTTAAATATTTTTATAACAAAAATTCAAATTAGAAGAATGAGAATATATTTTTTAAGATAAGTTATTATTAATTATTACTAAAAAGCTGAATATTTTTTGAATACCTAAACTTTCTGAATTAAAACGGTTTGAATTATTCGAGTAGGGGCTCACAATTTTTTACAGAAAGCCTACAATTACCCAATGAAATTGTTTATTTTTGGATACATTAAACATTAACTTAACCCCAGGATGACTTTACCCCTCACTCCTTCACAAGAGAACTTAGAACTAAAAGAGAAATGGAAATTGTATATTCAAGAGGGGCAAGTTCAAGCTCTTCAACGTCTTATTTCAGAAGGCTTTTCTCCAGACATTAGCGACGCTGAATTCGGCTCGCTTTTACATCTAGCTATTGAAGCGGGAAAAGCAGAAATAGTTTTTATGTTGGTAAATGCCGGAATTTCTATAGAGGCTACCAATAAGGACCGAGATTCTCCCCTTACTTTAGCTCTTTCAAAGAATCAGCCGCATATAGCTAAGTGGCTCCTAGAAAAGGGTGCATCAGTTCACCATAAGAATCATTTAAGAAATACCCCTTTACATCTAGCAGCCTTGCAGGGAAATGAAGAGATAGTGAGCCTTCTTTTGCTTAAAGGAGCTAACTTAGAGGAAATTAATCAATACGGACAAACTCCGCTGCACTGTGCAGTGTATGCAGGAGCTTCAGCAATAGTCTCACTTCTTCTAGCCAAGAAAGCTAACGTAAACCATAAAGACAACTTAGGAAGAACTCCACTGCACCTTGCTGCTTATACTGGTAATTTTACAATTACCCAAATTCTACTTTCCTTTGAAGCTTCCATAAATGCCAGTGCTAACCTAAACTATACGCCCCTTCACTTTGCTGCTCTCAATAATCACCGTGATATAGCCCAACTGCTTATCGAAAGGGGAGCTAATATCGAAGCCACTGCAGAAAAGGGAAGAACTGCCCTGCATGTTGCTGCCGAAAACGGTAATTTAGCTATTGTTGAACTTCTATTAAGACATGGCGCTACAATTCAAAAGGCTGATGAATCAGGAATTACCCCTTTTCACCTTGCCGCAGCTAATGGTAAAGATAAAGTAGTAGCCTACTTTCTAGAGCAAATGCAAGAACTTGAAAAACCAGATAAATTAGGAAGATACGCTGTACACTTTGCTGCACAGTATGGTAAGGAAGGAATTCTTGAGCTACTACAAAAGAAGGGCTACTCCTTAGAAGTTACTGACGCACAAGGAGCTTTTCCTATCCACTATGCTGCCTCTACCGGAAAAGATAGTACAATACTATGGCTTCTCCAAAAAGGAGCTAACTTGGAGGCTAAAGATAAAAAAAACAAAACTCCTTTAGATTACGCTGCAGAAGCAGAACAGATTTCATCTGTAACTTTATTACTTCAATTAGGTGCCAAGCCAGATTTTACTAAACATATAGGCAAAGCTAAAGCAACACTTTTGCATTACGCCGTTGCATGGAATGAAGTGCCTATACTAAAAAAGTTCTACCAATTTACTTCCAGCCTCGAAATAGGAGATGCTAAAAATGCAACTCCTTTAGCTTGGGCTTGTGCTCACGGGCATTTAGATTGTATTCTTGCCCTTCTAGAAAAAGGAGCACGCCTAGATAGCAAAGACTACACCGGAGCCACCCCCCTGCATTATGCTATAAAAGCAAAGCAAATAGAGGCAGTAAAACTACTTTGCGATTTAGGGGCTAACCTAAGTCAGTGCGATATTAATGGAAGGAGTCCTCTTTACTTATGCGCTGAGGAGGGCGAAGAGAATATTTTAGAAGTTTTACTTTCTTATGGAGCTCCCTTAGATCTAAGAGATTCCGAAGGTTGGACGGCACTATTTCCGGCGCTAAAATACGAGCACATTCATATATTTGATATACTTTTGCAAAAAGGTTTAGATATAAATCTAACTAACTATTCAGGTTTTTCATTGCTTCATTGGGCTGTTGCCAACCAAAGGTTCTCAAAATTAGAATTTTTGCTACAGCGGGGCGCTCTTATTAATGCCAAAGACAATTCAGGAAAAACACCTCTTCATATCGCTGCAGAAAAGGGCAACGAAGATATTATAGCTTTTTTGATTGCTAAAGGTGCTTTGATAGATGTAGCAGATAGTAGCAACAAAATTCCTTTGCACTACGCTGTAGAAGCAAATATAGAGAAGGAGCTCTCCTCTCTCCTAAGTCCTACTCTCATTAATGCTCAAACTATTACCGGAAATACACCCTTGCATCTAGCTGCTATAAGAGGAAATGTAGCTATTACAAAAATTTTACTTGAAAAAGGAGCAAATCCCTTTGTTTTAAATCATCTTGGTAAAACTCCCCTAGAAATGGCAGAACTTCATCATCACTATTATTTTGTCCAATTTTTGAAAAGCTATCTAAAAAAATTACCCTTTCTCAAACGTATAAAAGCTAAACTTCTTATGCTCTTAGGTTTTTAGAATAAAAGTAAAAAATTAATCAATAAACAGATTATTTTTATCTAAGTTTTATTTATATCTACTTTTTTCATTATGCTATTTCGAATATGTTTTTGTTTCCTTCCATTATTTTTCATGAGTATTTTGGGGGCTCCTCTTATCGCACAGCTTCCCCAAGCTACAAGTACTTATTCTTTAACAGGAACTATACAAACTGAAAATGGAGACCCTATTATAAGTGCTTATATTCAAATTGAAGGAACCATCTTAGGAACCTTATCCGATGCATCTGGCAACTTTAAACTAACAATTACTCAGCCCTTACCCATTTATTTAGTAGTTTCAATGCCAGGTTTTGCTACTCAACGAATAGAAGTAAGAGATACATCAAAACCACTGCAAATTACTCTAATAGCTGAATACAATATCGGCGAAGAAGTAGTTGTTTCTGCTTCCCGAATAAGTGAAACACTGATGCAGTCCCCTGTATCGATAGAGAAAGTGGATATATTATCTATTAAAGAAACAGCTAGCTTAAATGCGTACGATGCACTGGCTAGCATTAAAGGAGTAGATATTATTACCAGCAGCATTAATTTTAAATCAATTAATACACGATGCTTTAATACTCCGCTCAATGCCCGATTTGTACAACGGATTGACGGAATCGATCTGCAAGCACCAGGAGTTAATGTCCCTATTGGAACCCTTAGCGGAAGCACAGACCTAGACATTGAAAGTATTGAACTGGTGCCAGGTACATCCTCTGCCTTATATGGTCCTAATGCTTTCAATGGACTCTTGAATATCACCACTAAAAGTCCCTTCAAGTATCCAGGTTTGTCTGCTCAGCTCAAAGCGGGCTTTAATCACCTGGATAACAAAGATAGCCCTGCCAGCTTGATAGGAGACTTTTCTCTTCGTTATGCGAAAATCGTTCATAGTAAATTCGCTTTTAAACTTAATTTCAACTATACTTCTGCCCAAGATTGGCATGCAAATGACACTCGAGATGTATCTAACTATACAGGAACCAATGATCCTAGAAATAAAATTATTGCCACAAGTAACCGAGAAGGTAACCCTGGTTATGATGGATTAAACATTTATGGTGATGAAGTAGCTAATATTTTTGATCGCTCCCTTAATCCATTTTTAGATACCCTACGCGTGAAAGTTGCTCGAACAGGCTACCACGAACACGACCTTACTAATTACCAGACTGGCTTCTGGAAAATTGATGCAGCCCTGCATTACAAATTAAGCAAAAACGCAGAAGTATCTTTAAACAGCCGGTATAGCCGTATCAATTCTTTACTACACGCAGATAACCGAATTAACTTAAAAGACCTCTGGATAACCACTCATAAAATAGAGCTTCAGGGTAGCAATTATTTTTTACGCGCCTATGCTACTTTAGAAGATGCCGGAGATGCCTATGACATGCGCTTCGCTGCAATGAACATAAACCGACTATGGAAATCCGATACCAATTGGTTCGCTCAATACCAAATGGTATATAGCGGCACCTATAACCTCATCCGTGACATAGCAGGACTTAATGAATTACCCAAATTAGAACCCTTTAACGACGCTACTGCTCGCAATTTTGCAGATAGCAACAATGAAACCTTGGGCGAAATTTTATTTAACAGCCCTGCTGTAATAAATTTTCTGCAAGCTACAGGACAGGATCCAAACATGGTAAAGCAGCTTTTCCGAGGCCAAGCGCGCTTCCTGCCGGGCAGTCTTGATTTCAATAATGCTTTAGAAAAAGTACGCAAAATTTCAGATTTTAATCGCGGAGCACAATTTGTAGATCACTCTCGAATGTACCATATTGAGGGTCAATACGACTTTGCTAAACACATCAAGTTTGTACAAATTCTAGCAGGGACAAGTCTAAGAATCTTTGAGCTCAATTCAAGGGGTGTAGTTTTTGGTGATACAGCAGGGCCCTTCCATATTTCTGAATTTGGCATTTATGCGCAAGCCACTAAGACCTTAGCAAAGGAGAAGCTTAAGCTCATCGGTTCTTTGCGCCTGGATAAAGCGCCTAACTTTTTAGCTCAAATTAGTCCCCGAATAGCTAGCGTAACCTCCTTTGGGAAAAAAAAGCAACATAATGTAAGAGCTTCCTACCAAACAGGCTTTCGAATGCCCGACCTTAGGCATCGCTATTTAAACTTTTCAGTAGCCACCTATCGAGTAATTGGAGGATTTGAGGACGCATTTCAGTATCATGGACTCATTTATACTAACGCAGAAGGACAAAAAGTACAAAATGCCTTTACTATCGAATCAGTAGAGAACTTTTTAAGGGCAAGAGCAAAAAGAAATCCTGAGCAAAGAAGAGACCCCCTCCTATTAATTCAGGATTCTCTTCTCTACCTAAAGAAGCAAAATATGGCTCCTATAAAGCCCGAATTTATTCAAGCATTGGAAGTAGGATACAAGGGAATGCTTTTGCCTAATCTTATGCTGGATGCAGCTGTATATTATAGCCGTTATACCTCTTTTATTGGAGCAATTAATTTTGTGGGTCCAGCTCGCCAGGACGTAGGAACCCCTTACGTAGCCCTTACAGCTAAAGACTTAGATTCCTTGCGCCCAGGAGGCGTTGAGCAATTTCAACGCTTTCGTCGTTATGCCAATGCTGAAAAACCCGTAACCACCTGGGGAAGTTCTGTAGGTATAATTCTTTTCTTGAATAGTAAGTTTACATTTAATACCAATTACACCTATGCCCAAATTCTAAGTCAGGAAGATAAGCAACAACAAATTCAGACAGAATTTAATACTCCTCGTCATAAAGTTAATATTTCTCTTACAGCTCGTAATCTATGGAAATTCTTTGGCTTTGGTATACAGTATCGCTACAACGAAGCTTTCTTTTTTCAATATAGTTTTGCTTCAGGAATTGTACCTACTTATCATCTTGTAGATGCTCAACTTAGCTATTATCTTCCTAAAATGAAAACTCAACTCAAATTAGGCGGTACGAATATCCTAAATAATCGACATATCGAAGTGTTTGGAGGACCTACCATTGGTACTGTAGTGTACTTGCAACTTACTTACGATAGCCTGTTGAACTAATTCACTTAAATTAGGAACAATTTTTGCTAATGAGGAGTAACAAGTTAAATTTTAACTACCATACAATACAATTGTTTTATTTGGAATAACATCAACTCAAAAACAAAATAAGTTTTTAACAACACCAATACATAATGTTAAATTCAAAAGTAATTTTGATAATATTAGATGGCTGGGGAATAGCCGAAGACCCTACAGTAAGCGCCATTGATAAAGCCAATCTTCCCTTCTACCGTTATCTGATAAAAAATTATCCATTTACGCAGCTTAAAGCTTGTGGAAATGCTGTAGGCTTGCCCGAAGGACAAATGGGAAATTCTGAAGTGGGTCATATTACCATAGGAGCAGGCCGTATTGTGTATCAAGATTTAGAACGGATTAGTCGTGCTATAGCCAATGGAGCACTTGAAAAAAATCCTGCCTTTGAACGCCTGCTCAGTTATTGTAATAATAATAATCGCCCCTTGCATATCATGGGCCTAGTTTCTGAAGGCGGTGTACATAGTTCACTTAATCATTTAATAGGAATTATCGACCTATTACAAAAAGCCCAGTTTTCACAAGATATTTACTTTCATGTATTTACCGATGGTAGAGATACTGCTCCTACTTCTGCCCTAGGTTTTGTAGAAACCCTAGAGCATCAGCTTAGTAAGCTTCCTAGAGCAAGAATTGCTTCTCTCATTGGGCGTTACTACGCAATGGATCGCGATAAACGCTGGGAAAGGACATTAAAGGCTTATAATTTACTAACTCGTGCTGAAGGTCAAAAATTTGAAACAACAAAACAAGCTATTCTAGCTTCTTATGCCGCCGGCATTACCGATGAATTTATAGAGCCCTGTATTATTGAACCACCTGCCATAATACAGCCTGGTGATGCAGTACTGAATTTCAACTTTCGAACCGACAGGAATCGCCAAATTTCTTACGCTCTTTCCCAGGGGCCTATTCCAGAATATGGAATGCAGCCCTTGCCTTTATTTTATGTAACGATGAATCGATATGATAAAACCTTTCAAGGAATAGAAGTGTTATTCGATAGAGAACAAGTAATAGAAAGCTTAGGAGAAATTTTAAGCCTAAATGGGAAAAGTCAAATTCGAATTGCCGAAACAGAAAAATACCCACATGTCACCTTCTTTTTTAATGGTGGACGCGAACTTCCTTTTGAGGGAGAAGAACGTATTCTCTGTCCTTCTCCCAAAGTACCTACTTATGATATGAAACCGGAAATGAGCATTCGAGAAATAGTGCAGTCTATACTACCTAAAATAGAAAAAAGCGCCGCCGATTTTATAGTTATTAATTTTGCAAACCCAGATATGGTAGGTCACACTGGCCAAATGCAAGCTACCATTTTGGCATGTGAAGCAGTGGATAGGGCGTTAGCAGAAATTATTCCTAAAGCTCTACAAGCAAACTACTGTGTATTAGTTACTGCCGATCATGGCAATGCAGATAAAATGCTTCAGCCAGATGGATCTCCTCATACTGCCCATACATTAGCACCAGTCCCGTTTATTTATGTAGCCCAAAATGCGGCGCAAGTCTCGCTTTCAGAAGGAGGGCTTAGCGATATTGCACCAACCATTCTTGGTTTGATGAATTTGCCTATTCCTTCAAGTATGAGTGGTAAGAGCCTGATACTTCACCCTGCATTTGTTCTTCGCTAATTTTTAGTTAGGCTAAGTTTTTTTGAATTCAAGACTAAATTGCTAATAACTCCCAAAAATAAAAAAGTTTATTTTCAAGACTGGGGTTTTATCCCTTATGCAGAGGCGTGGCAAAAGCAAAAAAATCTGGTTGAAAAAATAGTACAAATTAAATTAGCCAACCGCAAAACCCGAAGTGTGCAAGAAATATTAGCCACGCCTAACTATTTGATATTCTGTGAACATCCTCCTGTGTACACTCTTGGAAAAAACGGCAAAATAGCCCACCTTTTAATCACGGAAAAAGAATGCCAAGAAAAAAAAATTGAATTTTTCCCTATCGATAGAGGGGGAGATATTACCTTCCATGGCCCTGGCCAAATAGTAGGTTATCCAATTTTAGATCTAGAAAATTTTTTTACTGACCTTCATCTTTATTTGCGCAAGCTAGAACAAGCTATTATTTCTTTGCTACAAGAATATAATTTGGAGGCAGGAAGAATAGCAGGGCTAACAGGTGTTTGGCTAGGAATAAACAATAACCCACGTAAAATTGCAGCTATTGGTATTAGGTGTAGTCGCTGGGTTACGATGCATGGCTTTGCACTTAATATCAATACAGACCTTTCCTTTTTCAACCACATTATCCCTTGTGGTATTTCTGATAAAGCTGTCACCTCCTTAGCTAAAGAATTAGGCTACAACGTACCATTAGAAGAAGTTAAACCTAAATTAATAGCTGCTTTGTCTCAAGAATTTGAATGGGAGTATGAAGTGGAAACCACACAAACAGAAAGAGAGGGCTGAAAAAATAAGCCCTCTCTTTCTATCTATCTTAGCACTATAACACAGCATTATTTTTTTTCTACAGGAAGTAGAGAAGCAGAAGTTTTATTATTGCTACTATTTTGTTCTTCTTTTCGAGTTTTTATCTTGGATAAAATATAGTAGGCTACATTACGGCCTTGCTTCATTCCTAATTTAATAGCAGGCAAGTAGTGTATTCCTCCATAATGACGACTCATACCTGCTTCTTCTGCTGCTTGTAAAAAACTTTTGAATTTACGAGGTGGAAGCCCTAGAAACATTTCGGTCGAATCAACATAACTAAATTTTTTGCCAAAAAAATGAGTTAAGATTACAGCGGAAGCATTCGAAATTACACTGTGTCCGCTTGTATGTTCCGGGAAAAGGGGAGTTTCTAATAGTGGTTGCCAATTAGGATCAATATATTGAGTAATGTAAGTTTCGGGACGCAAAAGTTTACTATTATATTTTTCCTGCCAGCAGGAAATAAAACCTTCAAATAAACCAATACTCACCATTGCATATACCTCAGCGCTTTCCATTAAAGAAAGCTTTTTCTTTTTACAAGCTGTTTGAGTAATTAAAATCCAATGTCCTCCTGGTGAAATTTGCCTTCTTAGCATCATTAAGTGCCCTCTTTGCATCGAAACCTGAGGATTACAATCCCAAAACGAAGCTATTAATTTCTGCTTACGAGTTAACTTTTTAGAAAGCTGATAAAGTGCTAAGTTGGCTTTGTAAAATTCGGAGTTGGGGTCCGTGCTGAAAGGAATAGGAGGCCCAGGGTTAAATTGTGAAGCAGAATCAAGTACCATGGTGCGAATAGTATGCCAATGAGGCTCAACAGCTGGACCGTAAGTAGGCGAAGTAGGCACCCATTGCCCCGGTTCATTATAACCAATCACTTTAGGATAGGTACGCGATTGATTATAGTTATCCTTTTTAGCCCAATCCATGATTGCTTGAGCTATTTGCTTTCCATAAACTATCGATGCACGATATGTAGTAGTATCGGGCGTTTCCTTACGCAGAGTATTGAGATGGGCGGTTTTTAATTCATCAATCAAATAGTCTCTCCATACCAACTCTTTAGCGGTTTCAGCAAAAGCTACGGCCGCAACTATACCTGGATGATAATTTACACCCGCCGAGGGAACAGGCAATCCAGAAAGACCTTTTAGCTGGCCTGCCAACGAAACCCACTCCTTATTAAAGGCTACTAGAGCCTCATAAGCCGCTACATTAGGATAAACATAAATACGACTAGCTACTGGTGGAGTAAAGCCGTCCTGGAGTATAACTTCTGTAAGTACTGTATTCCACTCATGTAAAATTTGACCACTCCGCAAACTTGGCTGCCCCCATAAAACAAAGGGAAAAAATAAAAAAATCCACATCATCTCAAAGCTCTCTTGTGACTTTTGAATATCACCACTTCTGCTAAATATTCATTTAATATTTAAAGTTAGTTATTATAAAGTTCTTTTGCAATCTTTCTATATTTAATATAACTAAACATCGACCTACTGGATACTTCACTGGTTAAATTCAAACTCAGATATTTTATGAGATTCAAAACTGTTAATCGGACTACTTGAAATAACATCTAATTGCAATTCATAACTAGGAATATAGCTACCATCAAATGAATGTTGTACATTAAAGTCTAAAACTTCCTCCCCTTGTTCGTAAATAGCATTTCGAGCAAATTTTCCTATGCACTGTCCATTTTCTACTTTTGAGTACCAACCTTTACCATAAGCAATTTTTAGATAATATTGCCCCTCAGGAATATTCCGAATCTCGAACATAGAATGGCTATTGATAAAAACGTAACGAATACATTCATGAGTTAATAAATCCATCACTTTAATAGCCACGTCTGTATTACCTCCTACATACACTCTAAGATAATTACTAATTTTTCCTCTTTTTGGAGTAAAATTATAGCAAGGGGGCATATCTCCATTACTAAACACAGTCGCCTCCCATCCTTGGCTTTTTAAAAGATTTTCTTCCTTTTTATTTTCATAATTTCTATGTTGCCCATAGTTTATGTAATCAATATTACCCAGATTTAAACTTTTATCACCCCCACCTCCATACCTTTCATACTGCGTATTATATCCTTGTGCCGACCTTAACGACAATGAAAAGAAATCATCTAAAGACAAGTTATGCGTGCTACTTTCTTCATTTTTTTTACTCTCCTCGTCATTTCGTTGACTATAGCCATCAGATAAGGCGGTAGAATCATCCTCAGCTGCTTGTTTAAAAGTATCATCTAAGTCACCCTCTTGAGGATTTTCTGTGTATTCAACAGTAGCAGAATCATAGTCTTCTCCATGTTCTTGAGGAGATAATTTATTCTTTACATAAGAAAAAACTAGTGCAATAACCACTAGGATTAAAAAAATTCTTCGAATACTTATTTTCATTTTCTTTTTAATTTAAGACGAATATGCATAACATATATATAAAATCTTCAAGTAATAGGCAATATATAATTTGTAATTTTTATATAAAAAAATTTTTTTCAGTGCTTTATTGCTTAATCACTGCTGCCAGCTTATGCCAAAAGCAGCACTTGTAATTAATTTCTAAAGTAATTTTCACAACCCTTTGTAGTTTGCCTCTTATAAAAATAAAAAAGGGGAAAGAAAATTTTCTTTCCCCCTATCAAAGCAATCTAAGCTAAATTAGTGCACTACTACTCGTACACTCTCTCGTCTTCCGTCTAAAGTTATAGATACCAAATAGATTCCTGGGTTTAGGGCAGATGGAGTTATCCAAAATTCATTAGAGCCAGGTACTACATCTAATATCTCTCTATAAACCATCCTTCCTGCAGCGTCTGTAATCGAGAGTTCGGCTTCTCCCGCCCTTTCTGCTTGCAATAAAACCCAAAACTGCCCATTATTAGGATTAGGGTATACAACATACAATGGACTAGTAGCATTGTGGCTAAGTCTAGCATTTGAAGCTACCGTAAATTGACGTTCTCTTGAAGGAAGTGATAACAAGCCTCTGCATATAGAGTAAATACGGTAACTATAAGTTTGCCCAACTATTAATGAACTGAAAGTATACGTGGAAGGGAAGGCACTTACCTCCACCACCCGTATATTATTAGGATTATTAGTTTGCCACCACTCAATACGATAAGTAGTAGCTGCCCGAACGGGCGTCCATTCAATAGTTACATTGCCATTGGCGTTACTTACTACAAAAGCATTCGGCGGCGGAGGACAAATAGCAGTGGGCGCTCCTGCTATGAACCTTAAAGGTTCAGAATAAGCTGAGCGCAATCCTCCTCTACAAATACTCCTTATTTCAATCTGATACTCCACACTACTTTCTAAAAGTGACCTGCTTATCCGATAAGAATTTACATTTCCTACCGTAAAAGGCGAACCTAGAATGCAATTATTGAGATTATTTGCTTGGCAAATCCGAATTTCATAACCTGTTACCCCGTCACTACTTATCGTTTCCCATTGAAACTCTACTAAATTACCGGAGTAAGAAATCTGCGTGATTGAAGGCGTAGCGCAACTCCTTAGATTGAAAATAACACTGTTAGAATAAGCACTTATAGAATTATTTGCACAAAGGCTCCGCACAGAGATTATATACCTTTCAGTAGGTAGAATAGAATTAAAATTAACTAATACTTCATTAATAGAGGTATATAAAACTTGGCAATCATTAGGATTACTTGCCGGGCAAATGCGAAACTCGTAACTACTAGCATTAGGAACAGAAGCCCAGAAGAAACGATAGGCAGTACTTAATTCTTGTACATAATTATTTTCATCAATTTGGGGAGCTAAGCAGCCAGGTGCAGGAAAGGAAGGTATACTAAAAATACTGCCCTCTGAGAAGCTCGATTCTCGGTTGCGGCAAACACTTTGCAAACGCACTATATAACGCGTATTCATCACAAACCTATCCCACGATAGCCTTAGATTAGTACCTGTTACAGACAAACGTTCGACAGGGCAACGTGATGGATTATTTTCCTCGCATATTGTTACTAAATAATTTACAACGTTCGTAATAGCATTCCAACTTAACTCTATGCTACTATGCGTGGCATTCATACTTACTAAAGGCGCTGATGGTGGATTGCAAGATGGCGTTGAAAGATCAGGCGGTACTGTAACAGTTTGTATTACCGATTCACATCCCCTTGCATCTCGCACACGATATTGATATACACCTGGGCGAAGGCCTGGAAATATCGACGAATTTTGATATTGATTATTATTTTGCCCTTCTAGCCAGTATGCTATAGCTGTACTACTGGATATTCTCACACTACCATCTAAGCAAGTAGAACAAGTAGCAGGAGTAGGTATAGCAATAGCCGTAGGCAGGGGATTTACTACCACCACTACACTTGCCCTTGCAGCACAACGTGCATCTCCATTGCTTACTTCCACAAAATAAGTAGTTGTTTGACTAGGAGCAGCCACTACACAAGCTGTATTGGTAGCAGAAAGTCCTACTGCAGGGCTCCAAGTATAAGTAGAGCCACCTCCTGCACACAAGCGAATGCTAGAACCTGCGCATACTTCTACTGGGCTTCTTAGACCAATTTGAGCGGGATCTACCGGAGTAATCACCCTAATAGGTACTAAGATATTTTTGCGACAGCCCGATTGAATGTCAGAAACTTCTAAAGTGTATATTGTGCTTTGTTGGGGCGCAACTAATGGCGCTGCAGCAGTAACACTACTTAAACCACTACTTGGACTCCAACGATAAACATAATTTCCACTTCCTCCACTAACCTGAGGACGAACCACTATACTATTACCTCCACATACTGCCAAATTAGGCTCAATTGTAACATCAAAATTTCTACAATTAGGCTCTCGCACCGTGACAGTAACTTCTCGGCGGCAAGTTCCTGAAGCATCCAAATTTTCTAGAACAATACGATATCTACCTGCCGGTAAACTATCAAAAGTAGCTGTTACTCGTCCATCCCAAAACCCGCTACGGGTAACATCTTGCACAAGAGTATTTACCGCACCAGGCTCAACTACTCGTACTATAGCTGTAGTACTAGCAGGACATTTATTAGGGTCATTTTGGTCTCCTGCAGTAACATTATAAATAGTAGTTCTACTAGGACTTACAATTACTTCAGACTTTTTGGGTGGATCCAGCTCTAGCTTGGGTGCTGGGCTCCAATTATAGGTAGTATATCCTGCATTGAAAACATCAATCACTCTAAGAGTAGCTTCTTGCCCTTGGCAAAGGGTTAGGAAACTAGGTTCTACAGCAATAGCTGTTAAAGGCACCTCTACGCGGTAAACAAAATTATAAGGGCAATTATCAATAACCCCACTATAATGGATAACATGTACACCTGGTCCAGCTAGATTAGGATCAAAGCTAAATTGACTACCTTGCTGCTGAATACCAGGCCCACTAAAAATACCATTTTTAGGAAAAGAAGGGGGCACACTAGAAAAATTTAACCGAACTATACTCTGCTCCTTACAAATTTTAGTAGGTAAACCAATATCTGCAGGACTAGCACTAATGGGCTCATTAGCTACTCTAAAAGGAACGGTCACACCATAACTACAACCACTGAGCGGATCTTTACCCGAATAAGAAATTTTATATTCTGCTGGAGGAAGATTGTTTACATACAAGATATTTCCTACTAAAGCACCGCTAATAGGCGGGTCTAAGGTAAGAGTACCCCCTGCTGGTTGAGGATTTAATTGTAAAGCTCCTCGCGTCTGACAAATTACCGGTACTATACCTCCAATATTTGCTTCTGGCCCCGCTTTGACATTAATTCTTATACTCTGGGAAGCAGTACAGCCATCTATCGTAACTGCATAATTAATAACTTGATTGCCAACTGGCAATTTAGAAACATCTAAAATGTATGTCAAATTACTAGGATCAGAATTATCAGGACTAATCGCCGTGGCTAAATGTGCGGGCACAAAACTTCCACGTGGGGGTAAAATTCGAAATCGAATTAGCCCCTCGCTATTACAATATTCTTGCTTTAAATTTTGAACTTCTACCCTAGGGGGATTAAATACAACAACCGTATCTTGAGCTTCAGCCTCACAGGAACCTAGCTTTAGCTTATAAGTAATAACGTGCCTTCCCTCGCCTGCTACCAAAGGTTCAAATATCCACTTACCGTGCTCTTTTTTTACCCCTAAGCCAGCAAAAGAAATATTTTGTGCTAACTCATCGTAATTTCCTGTGAGCTCAAATTTACGATTAGTGGTGGCACTACAAATAGCAAAGACCTTTTGCGATAGCGTAAGCTGCGGAGTAGGTGGCTTACTTACAAAAAATTCAATTTCACCATCGTAAGGGCAGGGGTCCTGTTCAGGGTTAGGAGGAATAGTATCTTTATAACGTAAAATAAACTTTTTATAGGGAGCATTGTCTGGAATACGAGCACTCAAGACAGAAAAATCAATTTTTTCGTCCCCCGCTATGCCTGCCGTTTGAATGGCACTGGGCACAGGCACACCCGTAGAAGGATCAATAACTTCAAACTTTCCCCCGGTTGGCAATGCGCTAATCGCAAAGGGCACGTCACGGGTACAAAATGCTAGTCCTTTTTCAAAATTAAACTTAGGATAATCGGGTTTAGGAGCACGCAAAAAGAAATCTTTAGAAATACTAAAACGACATCCATCCGGCAAATTGCCACTATAGGTAATTTGGTAACGCACCTCAGGATTTACAAAAGCAGTAATTCTACCAGGAAATAAGGTATTCCCTACTATAGCACCAGCTCCTGGCACCGGATTAATGCTAAAAGTAGCACCCGCTACATTAGGCTTAGGATCTAAATTTAAGCGATTATTACCAGCATTATCAGCACATAAATAAGCAGGAGTAGGAAAAGAAAAATCAGGTAGCTCATCTACCACTTGCAATTGAAAATTCTTGGTAATAATGCACCCCCCTACCTGATAACGAAAAGTAATACTGTGCCTTCCAGGACCCGCCACACGTGGATCGAAAGTGGTTTCATTAAGATTATTTACTAGTCCTGAACTTGGGCTACTAAAGCTTACCCCTACCGTTAGGGGGTTGTCACCTAGCCTAGCAGTTAATCTTGTCAATTCATTTTGAGCAATGCAACGTACTTCATTATCATTAATTGTCGAACCATTGACTAGTACTTGAGGATTTCCTGGATCACGCGTGATTTCAAAACTTATGTCAACAATAGACTGGCACTTATACTCATTATTTGTTGTAGAGCGAAAGCGCAAAATATGAGTACCAGGAGGATAATTAGAAGGCTTGAATTTATAAGTATACTTATAAGAAGCCCCTGACTTAGGAATAGCAATAGGTGCGCCCCTACCGTCAGGAATTATCTCAAGAATACCATCTGGAATATCATCATTGCCTATATCATCATTAGGTTGTTTGCGAACAGTAATTATGTATTCTTGGTCATCGCTTTGGCAATACTGACGATCCTGCTTTAAGCCCGTAATAATCAAATTAAGAGAAGCTTGAACTTTAATTTTTGCCTCACAAGTTATTTGCCTAAAATCTTTATCTAAGTAGTTTAAATAAATAATATATTCCTGGCCGTCTTTCGTAGTCTTTCCTGGCAAATCTTTTACTGAAAGGGCATAATCCCCTGGTATAGCTCCTTGCCGAACAGCTGCCCCCACAAAAGTAGGGTTTCGAATAATAGCATTAGCGTTTTTAGGCTTAAAAAAAAGCTTATAAGTATTAGGGTCGGTATTACAAAAAATATCTCTCCCCCCCGAGGGGCTACTAAGGTTTATTTCGTTATTACCATCCTGATAATATACATCTGCTTCACATTGGCCCCATGCGCTAGTGGCACCAAAAAGAAGCAAGATACCAAACCATACTAACAATCTATTAAACATATTTGTAAATGTAAGAATTCTGCCCTTTAAAGTTATTGAATTAAGAGATTATAATGTACAACAAAATAAAGCAAAATTAAAAAATAAGTTACTACACTTAGATAGTAAGTAAAGTTTAGGAAATATTCAAAATTTTAGCAAGTTTTTAACAAGAAATTTTTTATTGAAATATTAACTTTTCCAATAACTAAGTAACACTAAAAAACTATACCCTGTGAGAGCACTCAAGAAAAAAGCTAAAACACAAAGTAATAGCCTAGGGGGTCTTGCTACTTCAAAAGTAACTACTCCTGGAGCAATAACATTTAAAAGTTTTGTACTTCGAACTTCCGATTGGCGAAATTGATAATCATTATACATAGCTGCAAGTCTTTTTTGGAGTCGCTTTATTTCGTTAGCATAGCCCAACATTTTATCATAAGCAAAATGAAAAGAGGGCTGAGAGAATGATTTTTCTAAAAGCCACTTGTTTAAATTCTCGGGAGTTTTATGCAAAGGATAGATGCCCAAATTACGATAATAAATTTGCAAACTATCTTCCAAACTTTGAATTTTTTGCTGCATTAGCTGAATACTTTGGTACTGAGCTTCAATAATTTGGGTACGAGCAGCTGTCTTTTCTAAAAAACTATCAGCAATGCTAATCAATTCTTGAATAATTTTAACTGCGCGGTAGGGATCAGTATCATAAACCACAAGTTCTATCTTAGCAGTGCCCTCTAGGTACACCCTTATTTTATCTTCATAATAATCTTGTAGGAGCTTATTCTTTTGATGAACATCCTGGATATTCTCTAGACCGTAAGCGGCCAGTAAATTATACTTATGTGCTACCCGCTGGCGCGTTTGTGGGGATTTTAATAATGCTACTATATTTTCTAGCTGTAGGCGCAAAGCCGTACCGTAACCCTTATACATTTCTTTAGGAAAATTGGCAGATCGTATATATTTAAAATTAGGCAAAACAAGAAGAGCTTGGCTGCGGTACTCTGAAGCCCAAAAATGAGGGTGTAGACGAAGAGCTACCAAAAGAGTAGATAGACTAGCAAAAAATAATAGCTTTTTATAGTTTTGAAGGGCAATCGTTTTAAGCAAAAGGACTTCTTCTCTAGCTAACATTGTTTAGGAAGGATTAGCTGCCAACAAATACAAAACAGCCATTCGTATAGCTACACCATTAAGCACCTGGTCTAAAATAAGAGAATGAGGGCCATCTGCTACCTCGGAAGAGATTTCCACTCCTCGATTAATAGGACCTGGGTGCAAAATGGTAATAGGATGGCGTACCTTTTCCAATACCTCGGGAGTAATGCCAAAATATTGATGGTATTCTCGAAGGGAAGGAAGGTAATTTCCTTTCTGCCTTTCGTGCTGAATACGAAGTACATTTGCTACATCACACCACTGTAATGTATCCATTAATTCATAGGAAGTTGTTACACCTAAAGACTCAATATAAGGAGGTAATAGCGTAGAGGGACCACATAAGCGAACCTGTGCTCCCAACTTAGTAAGAGCCCAAATATTTGAAAGTGCCACCCGACTGTGTAAAATATCACCAATGATTGCTACTTTTAGCCCTTTAAGAGTACCAAATTTTTGCTGTAAAGTAAAGCAGTCTAATAAGGCTTGAGTAGGATGCTCGTGAGCCCCATCTCCGGCATTAATGATAATAGCTGGTATACGGGTACTTAAAAAGTGAGGAGCACCAGGCGAGGGATGCCGAATTACTACTACATCCACTTTCATAGCTAAAATATTTTGAACAGTATCTAGCAGAGTCTCGCCTTTTTTCACGCTGGAAGTACTTGCCGAAAAATTAATAAGCTCGGCAGAAAGTCTTTTAGCAGCAAGTTCAAAAGAAACACGAGTACGAGTAGAACTTTCAAAAAAAAGATTAACTACTGTAATTTCCTTCAGAGAAGGTACTTTTTTGATGGAACGCTCTAAAACCGTTTTAAATTGTGCGGCAGTTTGAAAGATAATTTCAATATCTGAAACCTGCAATTCTTTGATCCCTAAAAGGTGCTTTACCGAAAGTTGCGACCGTGCCATGAATTAAAAACAAAACTTTCTATCTAAAAGGACCGAGTTTCAATTCGAACAGAGTCCTTGCCATGTATTTCTTGCCATTCTACTGTGACTCTCTCAGAATCTAGGCTATCAATTTCAATTCCTACGTAATTTGCCATAATTGGTAAGTCTCTTTTTCTTTTTCTATCTACCAAAACAAGAAGCTCTACTAGGGCAGGACGCCCAAAAGAAAGAATAGCATCAAGTGCAGCTCTTACGGTACGGCCAGTATACAAAACATCATCCACAAGAATCACCCTTTTGTCAGTAATAAGAAAGTCAATTTTAGTAGCATTAGGCAACAAAGGGGAGCGAATTTTATAATCATCTCGATGAAAAGTAACATCTAGTTCTCCATAAGGAAGGGTAATATTTTCATCTAATAGTAGACGATGAATTCTCCTTGCCAGGTAAATTCCTCTAGGCTGTATGCCAATGATACAAGAACTAGCAAAATTTTCATGTTTTTCTTTTAGCTGCTCCGCTAGACGCAAAAGTGTATAAGAAAGCTGTTGAGGTAAAAAAAGTTCACGGCTTGGCATTTTGGAATTCTTCAAAGAAAGAATGCAAGGGGGTCTTGCCTAGGGTACAAATGATTTCAAATTCTTCAGCTTTAAGGGGCATCACAGAAAGACGACTTTGTCGAATGAGAGGAATATTTTGCAAGGCAGGATGTGCCTTAATAGCAGCAAGCGTAACTGGTTCTTGCAGCGGTAATACAGGAACAAGCTCTACTGCTAACCACCTTGAATCTTCAGCTGTAGGGTCTGGAAAAGCCGTTTTCGATACCCTCGCAATACCCATAACCCTTTTATCTGTTACCGAGTGGTAAAATAGAACATAGTCTCCTAATTCCATAGCCCGAAGATTATTCCTTGCCTGGTAATTCCGTACTCCATCCCAGACTGCTGCTTGTCTACTCCAAAAGTCTTGCCAAGAAAACTTTGTCGGCTCTTGCTTGACTAACCAGAATTTACACATTTTTCACTTAAACTTGTCAAAAGCTATCTTATTTTGAAAAATTATTCAATAGCTATTTTCAAAATTTTCTATCTTGCTAAGCAAATATAAAAAAAGAACCCATATGGAGGTGCAATTTGATTTTGAAAAACCTATTATAGAATTAGAAACCCGTCTAGAAGAAATGCGGCGGCTAGCAGCTCAAAATAACGTGAATGTGGATGCCAATATCGAGAGTTTGGAAAAAAAAATATTAGAACTCAAACGCAATATTTATAATAACCTTAATGGATGGCAAAGAGTACAAATTGCAAGACACCCAGATAGACCCTACACTCTAGATTATATTTATGCTATTTGTTCAGAGTTCATAGAGTTGCACGGCGATAGACTAAGTGGAGACGATAAAGCAATAGTGGGAGGTTTAGGGAAAATTAATACTGAAACAGTAATGCTTATAGGACACCAAAAAGGACGCGACATCAAAAGCCGACAATACCGAAATTTTGGTATGGCCAACCCTGAAGGCTATCGAAAAGCATTACGCCTGATGAAATTAGCCGAAAAATTCAACAAACCAGTTGTTACTTTTATCGATACGCCTGGCGCCTACCCTGGTATGCACGCCGAAGAACACGGTCAAGCAGAGGCCATAGCTAAAAACTTAATGGAAATGGCTATATTAAAAGTACCCATCATTTGTATCATAATAGGGGAGGGAGCTTCTGGTGGCGCCCTGGGTATTGGCCTAGGAGATAAAATTTATATGCTTGAAAATACTTGGTACTCTGTTATTTCCCCTGAGTCTTGCTCGAGCATCCTCTGGCGAAGTTGGGAATATAAAGAAAAAGCCGCCGAGGCCCTAAAATTAACTGCCAAAGATAACCTTAAACTAGGAATCATTGATGGAATTTTAGAAGAGCCGCTAGGAGGCGCCCATAAAGACCCCCCTGCTATGTACCGACTCGTAAAGCAAACGATTTTACAAGAAATTGCAGAACTTAAAAAAAAGCCCATAGAAGATCTTGTAAAACAAAGAATTGAAAAATTTGATAAAATGGGCGTCTATACTACCCTATAAAGTTTAGTTACTTTATAAGGCTGAATAGGTACAAACTTAAAAATGCAATACTCAAAAATAGTACTTATAGCTGTAGGATTGCTCATAATAGGAATATTGCGGGAGCTTTTTGCTCAGCCAGCTAAAACTAGCATGAGGGCAAAAAAAGATTCTAGTGGATTCGAAGGGAGTATCGTTTATAAACTAGAAGTAGGGGGCAGGGAGGGTAACAAAATTGCATTTATGAACGGTAGAAAATTTATCTACCACTTTAAGGGCCCCTTCGTTTTGGGCTACCTTGTCGATGGAGATTCGCTAGGTTCATTCCTAGGAAAAGTCCTAATTCGTTGGGATTCGGGCTATGTTTATCATATCTTCCCCCATCAAAAGGAAATTCAATTTCATAAGTTATCAGCAGAACGAGCAACGCAAAACGAATACTCTCTTCCATTAAAGTTTACTGGTCAGAGAGCTTATATTCAGGGATATGAGTGTAGCCTTTGGGTAGCGAACCTCCATATGCGAAAAACCACTGGACGGACAATACTCCAATTATGGGTTAGTAAAGATATTATTCCTTCGTCACAAAAGAATTTTGCAACTGCTGTCTCTACCTTGGAGAACTTATTTTGGATTAGTTCCAATTTTTATGGTTTCCCCCTCAAGAAAAGACTTTTATATCTTGATGCCGGATTAGAGATTATCTTCACTGCTGAAAAAATCATCCCTTCTTCCTTACCGCCTGCCCTTTTTGAATTACCCGATAAATTTAATATGATACCTCTCCCTACCTTCCCTTTTCTAAACCTAAACCACTAGCATCACCTAAACAATCAGCAAGAAGATAGGCTAGCACACGAAAAACAAAGGGGTGTTTGTGGGGGAATCAACAGTATCAACCAACAATTTTATGAAAATAAAATTTCCTCTTTCACTATGTGTAAATGAATCAAAGCAGGCTTTTCTCCATATTTTCCCGTTTTAAAGTGCTTATCTACGGCCTCACGTATAGCAACTTTCAATTCTTCTAAAGTAGGGGCTTCTGTGAATATATCATAATCCACAGCTCGCGCTTCATATACCCCATTCATTGATTCTTGCACATTGAATTTTATTTTGTGTTTCATTTCACTTAATATAGGCTACCTTCCTATAACTTTGCATACCAATTTTATTCTATAATAACAAAAAAGAGGCAAATCTGCAAAAATTATTAATAAACTGTTATAAAAACTGTAAGTGATAGTTGCTTGAGTACCTTGTTTTAAGCACAAGAATGGAGTATCTTTATCTTTTAATTCAAAAGTTATATGTCTATAACCATAGTATGTAATCTGTATTCAGAAATTCATCCATGCATTTAGTTTCTCATAGGTTTGAATAGCGGCAGATAAAATTTCCTGTTCATGGTCTTGAGAATAGAGACTCAGCAAAGAACAAAATTCCTTCCACATCAAAGGAGTAAGTTCTCCATAGGAATTAAAATAGGCAGATTCCTTTTCAGCTACCTTTTGCATTTGCCGTAATATAACTCTTCCCCCTAGCGTGGAGCCCTCCAAAACATACATTGCGCCTAAGGCTTGCGGAAAAGTTTGAATTTGTGGAAGCGAAGTACAAATAGGAATTTTCGCTATCTGTTGTTCATCTAAGCCCAGAGCTAAAAGGTCGGTGTAAAGCAGATGTAGCTTTCTTCTTCTGCCAAAATCAAAATTATATAACTCCCATTCCTTAAAGGCGCCTAAAATTTCTTCCATGGGCTTATGAAAGCCCCAAAACTTTACAAGGTAGGGAATAAGAGCAGAATTATCAAATTTTTGGGCAAATAAAGCCGTTGCGTAAGGATTTTGCTCTATTGTATCGTGGTAAGTTTTAGTCTTTTCTTTCAATAACTGCAAAACTTCCATTAAGATAATTTTTTAGTAAACAATAAAACTAGGCTTTTATGAACAAAGTTTTAAAAGTGCCATTTCAGAAGCTTTTTGCTCCGCTACTTTCTTTTTAGTATCCTTACCCAAGCCCATTACTTTATCTTGAATAATACATGCCACTGTAAATTCTTTAATATTACCCGCAAAAGTTTCTTCTACCACTTCATAAATAATAGGCTCAATTTTGTGTTTTTGTGCAAATTCCATAAGTTGCGATTTATAGTTATGGTTCTGAGTCTCAAGCTCGTCCAAATTTAAATAAATATTTATCATCTTGTGAATAATAAAATATTGAGCAGCCCTATATCCTAAGTCTAAGTAAATAGCTCCAATTAGAGCTTCTAATGCATTGCCACAAATCGAACGATTAAATGAACCTAATTTTTTGTTATACCGCAAAATAGCATCCAAGCCCAATTTAAAACCTAATTCATTTAAACGAGCTCGATTTACTATTTTAGAACGCATTTCAGTTAAAAAGCCCTCATTTTTAGAGGGATATTTTTTAAAAAGGAACTCCGAAACAGCAGCACTTAGTATAGAATCTCCTAAAAACTCCAATCTTTCGTTACATTCCTGAGCACTACATCTACTGTCTGTTACTAAAGAACTATGCCGAAATGCTAGTTCGTAAAGCGCTAATTCCCTCGGACGCATCCCTGTTATACGATATATTTTGTTTGCAAAAGCTTTCTTTTTTGAAAACCAACAATTATAAAAGCCTTTCCAACATTGCATCATAAAAGAATTAACTAGCAAGGCAAAAAGCTTCCGATTATAAACTTACATCTCTTTTAGATTAAGATTGATATTTTTTTATTAAAATAGATGCATTATGGCCACCAAATCCAAAGTTATTACTAATGGCTACATTCACTGTCTTACGAACAGCATGGTTAAAGGTACCGTTCAAGTCACACTCTGGGTCTGGCGTGAAATGATTAATAGTAGGAGGAATAATATCATGATAAACAGTCAAAACAGTAGCAATAGCTTCCACTGCCCCTGCAGCGCCCAACAAATGTCCTATCATAGACTTATTAGAACTAATATGTAAACGATAAGCGTGCTCTTTAAAAACTGCCTTAATCGCCTTAATTTCAGCCACATCGCCTAGCGGCGTGGAAGTACCGTGGACATTAATATAATCTACCTCTTCAGGCTTTATACCTGCAGTTTGTATGGCAGAGTACATCACCTGAGCAGCACCAGCTCCTTCTGGCTCAGGCGCCGTAATATGGCAAGCATCTGCCGATAGCCCCAAACCAGCTATTTCGGCATAAATACGGGCATTTCTTTTTTGGGCATGGGAAAGTTCTTCAAGGACTAAAATTCCTCCTCCCTCCCCCAAAACAAAGCCATCGCGCTCGGCATCGAAGGGTCGGCTGGCCGTTAAATAGTCGTCATTCCTTTCCGATAAAGCTTTCATCGCATTAAAACCACCAATGCCAGCCTCTGTAATAGCCGCTTCCGCTCCTCCACTAAGCATCACGTCTGCTAATCCCATTTTTATTAGCATATAGCTATCAATAATACAATGGGCAGAAGTAGCACAAGCCGAAACACACGAGTAATTAGGTCCTCTCAGTCCATACTTTATAGAAATCCACCCGCTAGCAATATCCACTATCATACGGGGAATAAAAAAAGGACTAAATCGTGGAGGATTACCGGCACTCAAATAGCTGCGTAGCTCTTCAGTAAATGTTTGGATTCCTCCTATACCCGAACCTACAATTACACCAATACGCGTAGTATCTAGTTTAGAAAAGTCTAATTTTGCGTCGGCAATAGCTTCATCTGCAGCAATAATTGCATAGTGAGAGAAGGGGTCCATTTTTCGGGCTTCCTTAGGAGGAATATGCTGGTACAAATCAAAATTTTTGAGTTCACAAGCAAATTTAGTTCGAAAGCGCGAGGCATCGAATTTAGTAATTGGCCCCGCGCCACTCTTGCCATTCACCAGATTTTTCCAAAACTCTGAAACATTATTTCCAATAGGAGTAAGCACCCCTAGCCCGGATACAACTACCCTTCGGTTATTCATTCAAAGCTAACTTTCTTGTATAATACTTTCCAGGTAATTAATAGCATCGCCTACTGTAGTTATTTTTTCACCTGCCTCATCCGGGATAGTAATGCCAAACTCCTTCTCAAATTCCATCATTAGCTCCACAATATCCAAAGAATCTGCACCTAAATCATTAGTAAAACTTGCTTCATTAGTAATTTCTTTAAGGTCAACACCCAATTTTTCTTGTATAATTTTTTTAACCCTATCAGCAATTTCTGCCATAATGAAATATAATTGATTATTAGTAAATTCCTTAAAAAGCTTGAAAACTTGGCTCAAATATAGTATTTTTTAATAGATTACCAACTATCTAACAACAAATTTAAAAGCTGCCCTAATTACATCCAATCTAAACTAGTACGAAAAGCATTTAAAGCATAGGCCTGTACCGTATTGGTAAGCAACATCGCAACCGTTAAGGGCCCTACCCCCCCAGGAACAGGCGTAGCAAAAGCGGCAACCTCCTGAATACTTTCCCAAATAACATCTCCACATACGCTACTTTTTCCTTCACCATTCGATATCTTATGAATTCCCACGTCTACAACCACACAATGCTCCTTTAGCATGGAACCGTGAATGAAGCGAGGCTTGCCTATTGCCACAATTACGATATCCGCCTGTTTCAAATACACATCAATGTTAGGCGTATAGGAGTGACAAATAGTAACCGTACAATTTCCAGGACTATTTTTGCTTGCCATTAATATACTTATAGGCATACCCACAAGCATACTTCTTCCCAATACTACACAGTGCTTGCCCTGAGTCTCTATTTCATAAGCCCTAAATAACTCAAGAATACCTAAGGGAGTAGCAGGTATAAAATCAGGCTCATTTCTTACTAATTTTCCTAAATTCATAGGATGAAAACCATCTACATCTTTTTTAGGGTCTATGGCTTCAATGATCACTCTAGGGTCTATGTGGTGTGGTAAGGGCAGCTGTACAATTATTCCATCTACTGTAGACGTGGCATTTAGCTGTTGTATTAAAGAAATTACTTCGTTTTGTGCAATAGAGGAGGGCAAACTATGAAGTTGAGCAGATACTCCTATTCTTTGGCTTGCCTTTAATTTCTGCTGCACGTATATTTGACTTGCACTTTCTTCTCCTACCAATATAATATGCAGCTCGGGCGGGCGTTCAAATCGCAAAATTTGTTTTTTTAGCTGCTCCAAAATATCTTCCGCTAAAGCTTTACCGTCTAATATCTTTACCATTCAATGCTATGATAATAAATTTTTAATTTAACATCTTGTAAACCAATACTTTCATTATATGCTTATCATCACCCAAGTCACTATTCACACCCTTAAGTGCTAAATCTGCCTCCATTAAATAATGTAAGTTTTCTTGTATGCGGTGATAAGGATAAGAAACTAAGGCGCGCCGATATTGACTAGCAAAATAAGGCTTTATTTTTAAGACCTCACTAATTGCTTTATCTGTTTCACATCGGTTCTGCTTTAGAATAGCTAGCCTTGAAAAATACTGGAATAGCTGCGAAACAATCATAATAGGAGGATTTTCCTTAGGATTCCTCAAGATAGCATTCAAAACCTCATGAGCCTCCGCACTCCTGCGCTCCCCTATTAAATTAATTAACTCAAAAACATTAAACTGCCTATCGATATCTATGTAGTCATAAACCATCTCTTTAGTAATTTCAGGATTAGGAGATTGCCGCAAATGAATGAATAACTTATTAAGTTCACTATCAATTAACTGGAGATTAGTACCTAACGATTTCAAAAGCAGCGCAAGAGCCTCCTCCGTGATACGAATCCCCTTTTCTTGTAATAACATTTCTATCCAATCCTCTACTTCGTTTTCATATAAGGGGTTAGATTCGAATACTACTACTTTCTCTTTTGAATTTCCCTGGCCAGTATTTTTCTTACCTGCCTGACTTACAATTTTACCTATTTTACTTGTAGACTCTAATTTTTTATAATAAAGAAAAGCCAATACAGTAGTAGGAACGGGTGCATCAAAATAGGTGCCAAGTTTATCGAAGTCCTTCAAGTTATGAGCTTCTTTTACTATCACTAGGCGGTAAGGGGCCATGGTAGGATAGGTACGAACAAGAGCAAGCAAGTCCTTAATATTAATCTCCGAGCCATACAAAATATCAAGATTAAAACTTTTTTCAACCCCCTCTAATACATATTCCTCTAGCAGCTGTGCGATTCGTTCTATAAAGTAAGGCTCCTCCCCACATAAAAAGTAAATAGGGGCAAATTTCTTTTGGCGAATGTTTTGTTCTATTACCTGAAAAGCCTTGAATCGCATCTTCACGCGGGGTTTAGATGAATATCCAAAGTTAGTACACTTTACTTCAAAGGTATATAACAAAAAATTAGCAATAAAGTACAATTGTGGAAAAAAATTACTGCAAAATTTCAGTCTTGCCTAATTCGCCCTCCCACCTAGCAATAACTGCGGTAGCTAAACAATTTCCTATTACATTCACCGAAGTACGCGCCATATCCATAAGGGCATCTATTCCTAAAATAATAAAAATAGGCTCCGCAGGTAAATTGAATTGGGCAGCAGTACCTGAAAGAATTACTAGTGAAGCTCTGGGAACTCCCGCTACTCCCTTACTAGTAATAATTAGCGTAAGTGCCATGAAAAGCTGCTCTTTCCAATCCATATAGATACCTGCTGCCTGCGCTACAAAAACGGAGGCAAGAGAGAGATATAAAGTAGTACCATCTAGATTAAAGGTATAACCTGTAGGCATTACAAAAGCAACAATTTTACGAGGTACTCCCAAACTTTCCATTGCTTCCATTGCTCTTGGCAAAGCTGCCTCCGAACTAGTCGTAGCAAAAGCTATAGAAACAGGCTCTGCAATCGCCTTAATAAAGGAGCGAATAGGTAAGCGAATAAACCAAGCAATAGGTAATAACACTGCTACTAGGAAAAAAATTAGTGCTACATAAAGCGTTGCTAGGAGCTTTAAAAGATTCAAAAGTGCCCCTGGTGTTTTCCCTACCGTATAGGCAATAGCTGCAAATACTGCTACAGGCGCGTAATACATAATTATATGCGTAAACTTAAACATTACCTCCGATAGGCTTTCGGCAAAGGATAAAAAAGGCTGCTTTTTCTCTTCCTGTACTAGAGCTAGAGCAACTCCAAAAAGTACACTAAAAACCACTACTTGTAAAACCTCACCCTCACTAACGGACTTAGCAATATTTTCAGGAAAAATATGAAGAATAATATCGGAAGTAGTTCTCTTTTTGTGAGCGCCGGTTAATTGTTCTATTTTTTCACTCTCTGTGCCCTCCCTTGGCAGCTCTATTCCTGCTCCCGCTTGAGAAATATTGATAGCAGCTAAACCTATAAATAAAGCAATAGTAGTTACGGCATAAAAATAGAGCATCGACTTTAGTCCCATCCGTCCTACTTGCTTGATATTGGAATGCCCGGCAATCCCCACTACCAAAGTACCAAAGATCAAAGGAGCTACTATCGTTTTAATAAGCTTAAGAAAAATTTTACTTAAAACATTTAAATGATTTGAAAACTCGGGAAAATCTAGCCCCGTGGCAATTCCTGCTGCCATGCTCACTAATATCCAAGTAGTTAAGTTACGCCGCTGTGCTGCCCAACCTATTAAAGCCCAAACCGCCAACCACCGACTGCTTATTATTAGCCACTCTGGAATTGATAAACCAGCCTGGCTCTTAAAAAAATAAAGCCCCAAAGTAATGCTAATAAAAACCCACGATGCCCATTTTATTAATTGATTCATACCCTCAATAATATTCCTTCTTAAAATTCTGTTATAATTTTCCAATATTACAAAAATTCTTGCAAAAGAATAGGAATAATCCTTCAGCGCCCTTTATTAACCTCAATAATAAAAAAGCGGGGCCCGCTCCCTAGGAACAGGCCCCACCACTACGAAACAAAAACCAAGGAAATCACTGTAAAAAACTGCTAGCCTATAGATGTAGGGCACTAGCTATTTTTTATCTATGAATTTGCAACCGGAAGTGTAACTGCTCTTGCCCTTGCGTTAGCGTTAGCAAATATACACCTGTTGGAATATCAAAGTTATAAAGCAATATATTAGTTCCACTCACTACTTCCTGCTCCTGCTCAAAAACTACTTTACCCGTAATATTGCTAAGCACTATCTTCACTTTTTCTTCGCTAGAAGTGGTATACTCAATGGAAACATTGCCACTACTAGGGTTAGGGTATACCAAGGCATTTACACCGTTTGAAAATACTTGTGCGGCATTTTTAAGTCCTTGCGTTGTAAAGCTAATAGGACCTACCCACGAAGATTGCAAACCGCTAAAGCGCGAGCATGCAGTACAGTTAGTCCTTATTCGCACACCATAAGTCGTTCCTGGTAATAGACCTGATAAAAAGGTCTGCGTAATGCCGCCCGGTACTAGCATTTCGTTCCATAAAGTAGGGTTTTCACTGCTCGGACCGTAAGCTAGTATATAACAAACATCACCAAAATTATTTGCGTTCCAATTTACCACTGCAGAATTATCTGTAATATTCTGAATATTAAGATTACGAGGTCCTGGGCAAGGCTCATTTTCAGGCACTTTACCCTGCACTATACTTGAAGTCGGAAGTAAAGTTCCATTGTTACAAATAGGCTCTATTGCAAATTCATACGTAAGCCCTGAGCGCAAGCCTGAAATTTGTACCGTATTACTACCCGGCACTACTGGCACTTTTTGCCACTCTGATTCACCCGCAACTCGATAAAGGGCATTTAGCCTATCTATTCCAGAATAGGTGTTCCAACTCAAATGGGCTACATTGCCTGATATGCTATTTATTGCTAAACCTGAAATAGTAAAACTCTCTACTTTTACTATTTGCTCCACTATACAACTTCCATTGATTACCTGTAACAAGTGCTGCCCGGCTGGCACTTGAACAAAGACCCCTGTATTATTTTCTTTTCCTGCAAGTCGGTATACCAAAGATTGTGCTCCTTCAGTAAAAGCATTCACTACTACACTGCTACCGTTGCAAGCAGCTGCAGCAATATTAGATACATTCACTTGCGGCAGAGCTTGTACCTTTATAATAAAGCTACTATTTACCGGAGCTGTACATCCATTAGCATCAGTTACTTGGGTTAGAGTATACACACGGTTAGCATTAGGAATGATCGTAGTATCCCACACAAAAGTACTAGGAGCTAGGCTGCTTCCAACCTGCCATGGCTCCATTGCAATACCATTAAGGATATATGATACTGACCAAGGACCCTTACCTGTAAGGCTGAGACTGAGCCGAGCACTCTGTCCCTGACAAACAGAAGCTTCAGTACCTACAAAGCTTGCACTTGGAGCGGCTAAAACCTCTACTTCCCACACTTGATTGAGCGACGCCGTACATCCATTTCCATCTTGGAGGCTATTAAGTAAAACCGTGGTATTTTGCGCAAAGCTAAAAGGCAACTGTAATAAAATAGGACCCGTTTGACCTGCTCTACCTGCATATATATATTCCTGTACCCCATTTATTTGTGCCCCAATCACCCAAGGCCCCTGCCCCGTAACATTAATAGGCATAAAGGCCGTCTGACCTGCACATTGCTGTTTGCGTTGTGAAAATAAAGTTGCGCTTGGTAAAGCCCTTGGATATATAGTAGCCCTCATATTATCAAACACTTGTGGACAATCTCCCTGTGT
The DNA here is from genome assembly GCA_025057395.1 of Bacteroidia bacterium. GTDB lineage: Bacteria > Bacteroidota > Bacteroidia > J057 > JANWXU01 > JANWXU01. Next base: position 46,071 of record JANWXU010000014.1, read on the forward strand.
ATTATTAATTGATATTATTTCTATAGGGAGAGCTTCAGTAATAGAAGCCGTTGGAATCTCAAAGAAACCAGGACCCGAACCGGAGAAAGTTTTTAGCACATTGCCTTCTTGGTATACCAAGCTCCAAGGGGTGTTATTTTCAATACCCCCTACCTCTATCGGAATATACCCAGTTTCTCCATGGCAAGCAAAACCTGGGTCATATAACCGGAGCGTAGGGGTATTATGCACCGTAATTACTTTTCTTTCATTCAATGAAACCACACACCCACTAGCATCTGTAATAGATTGCAAAGCATAGGTGGTAGTTTGAGTAGGCATAACAGGTAATGCCCAGAAAGGAGCATTTATAAAAGCACCTTTTACACTATTATTTTCTAAATAGGTAAGATTGTAAGGAGCATCTCCATGGAAGGCAATTTCTAACCATGCCGTTTGTCCCTGGCAAATTGATTCATCACCTACCATGAATTCGGCTTTTGCCCCTTTAACTTCTACCTGAGTACTAGCAGCTAAAGAAGTACAGCCATTAGCTGCAATAGCCTGCAAAAAGTAAGTACCTGCTGCTGTTTCGTCTACTCTTTCTATTTGCCAATGACTACCAGTAAAAGAAATACCTCTAGGCCCTTTCCAGGTATAGCGGTAGCCTTCCTGGGTTACTGTGCTAAGTTCTAAACGAGCTCCCTTGCAAATAGGAGCATTATGAATAATGTTAGGCACTGGCACAGGCGGTAGCACCCTTACACGAGTACTTACAGCATTGCTCGTACAAGCTCCTTGTATAATTCTTAGTGTGTAAGGGCCACTAGCACTTTCATCTACACCTGCTAAAACTAAAGGATTACCCTCTGGTAATGTTCCTGTAGGTCCACTCCATAAATAACGACTATTTGGAAAAGTAGGAGCCAAAATCTTTATAGTATCGCCACTACAAACAGGCCCTAGTGCAGGCAAGGTAAAATTAGGTATAGTGTTCTGTACTGATACCTGAACCGTAGCTGGTACTAAAGCGCAATTGCCTAGAGTTGCTACCACAGAATATTCTCCAGCTTGAAAAGTTTGAATGTTATTTATTCGTACCTCGGCACCATTAGCACTAAAACCAGCCGGACCCGTCCAATTATAGACTACCCCTAGTTGCGGAGCTACGCTTAAAATTACTACCTGGCCTACACAAACTGGAGAAGTTGCTACTGGCACTACTGAAAGCGGTGCCGGCTCTATCACTACTTGAGTAGTGGCAATTGGCGCAACACAACTTCCTAATTGTACGCTCAAAGTGTATATTCCACTTTGTGTAGGTTGAGCATTGGATAAAGTAGGATTTATTTCATTACTATTAAACCCATTGGGTCCACTCCATTGATAGGTAGCACCTGGAACTAAGGTAGCACTCAACTGCAAAGTTTGACCTGCACAGATAGGTCCATTGTTCATTGCACGAATAGCAGAAGGTGCTGGCCAAATAGTTACTGGAACTGTCACTACCTCCGATAAGCAGCGTCCTAGCTGAGCTGTTACACTATATACCCCTGCATGAGCAGTAGTAACATTCCATAAAACAGGATTTTGCTCCATACTCATAAATCCACGAGGACCTTGCCATATGTAAGTAGCTCCCGCTATAGAACTAGCACTTAGCAAGAGACTCTCCCCTTCACAAAGTGGACCGTTACTAGTAGCCACTAAGTTAGTGGGTGCTGCTAAAACTTCTATTCTTACTGCCGATACTTCGCTTGTACAACTACCTACAATTGCCACGGCACTATATACACCTGCATTACTGAAAGAAGCATTATAAATGACAGGATTAGTAAGAGTAGAAGCAAATCCACTCGGCCCAGACCAGTAAATAGTCGCATTTTCTTCCTGTGAAATAGCTTGCAGCTGTAGGGTTTTTCCTTGGCACACAGGTTGATTCGTGCGAATAACTAAAGGCGAAGGCTGGGGGCGAATAGGCACGAAGAGCTGAGCAATGGGGGTATAGCAGTTGCCAATTTTTGCTCTTACGCTATATAATCCAGCATTTGCCACACCTGCATTAGGTATACTCGGCGATACAAGCTGACTGCTGAAGTCACCAGGTCCACTCCACTCATACTCTGCACCCACAATAAAATTCGTAGAAAGTATAAGCGTAGAGCCCGCACAAATAGGTGCGTTACTTACAATGCTTAAAGGTTCAGGAATTGGCTGAATATCAACTTCAAGAGTAGCCATCGCTGAAGTACAACCACTTACTATTTGCCAGACTCGCCATGTTCCTTTAAGAGAAATCTCTGCCCTTCGCTGTATACTATTAGCCACGATTTGCTCCCCTTCCGGACTTTCCCACACCACCACAGCACCGTTTAACTCATTTGCTCTTAAATTTAGTTCTTGCCCCTCGCAGAGAGGGCTATTACTACGAATTAGTGGCGCAGGAGGTAAAGGCACTACTTGCACTTGTAAACTAACCGCCCTCGAAGTA
>JANWXU010000150.1 GCA_025057395.1 Bacteroidia bacterium
TTTGCAAAGAGTTGTTGAAATTTGTCTTTGTGATGGATATCGTAGTAGTACTCAAGCAAAGAAACAAAAAGACTTTTACCAAAACGGCGAGGACGAAGAAAAGAGACTCGTTTTTCCTTGTTTTTTTCTAAAATTTCTATGTATAGTGTTTTATCTACATATACAAAATCGTCTCTTATAATTTCTGCGAAATTTGAAATTCCATAGGGGAAGAATATTCTAGAATTCATAAGTGAATTGTGGCTGAAACTTTCGAGCTTGAAGTAAGAATAAAACAATAACCAGTGTTGTTATAATAAAAAAAATAACCTTACTCTAGCTATAACTAAGCTAGGTTAAGGCTACTTAAAGCGTTGGCTAAAGCTCAATAAATAAAAAATTAGTCCTTATATCCTTCAGGATATCCTTCAGGAAGGGGCATAATAGTGCCACACTTTTTACAGGTGCGTAAGTCTATACTACCAAAAAATCGGGCAAAAATACTTTGGAATTGTGTTTCAATGTTTTTGAGTTCAAAATATTCCTCATAGAGTAAGTTTCCGCAATTGCGACAGTACCACTGCAATCCATCTTGTAAGCCTGGGCGCCTTTGTTCTATAACTAAACCTACTGTACCGGCTTTTCGACGCGGTGAATGAGGAACTTTACTCGGTAGTAAAAAAACTTCGCCTTCTTTTATAACAATATCCTTGAAGCCATCTTCAAGTTTAATATTAACTACTGCTTCACCCTCAATCTGGTAAAAAAATTCAGGTGTGGGATTGTAATGGTGGTCTGTGCGAGAGTTAGGTCCTCCTACTACCATCACGATAAACTCACCATTTTGCCATATTTGTTTATTACCTACAGGCGGTTTAAGCAATTCACGGTTTTCTTCTATCCAGGCTTTTAAATTAATGGGTAAAAGTGGGTCCATATTACGTAAAAATTTAAGGTTTTATTTGTTTATATTAATCGATAGTTGCAATTACTTTAAGTTCAATTGCAATAGGTGTGGGTAGAGCATTAACTTCCACTGTAGTGCGGCAGGGCAAATTATCTTTAAAGTATTCTGCATATATTCTATTAAAGGTAGCAAAGTCTTTTTTCATGTTAGTTAAGAAAACAGTGACATCTACAATTTTTTCCCATGAGGAACCCGCATCTTCTAGAATATATCGCACATTTCGAAATACCGAATGACATTGTTTTTCAATATCATAGGAAATTACGTTCCCATTTTCATCAAGCTCTACCCCGGGTATTGTTTGGGAGCCTTTTTCTCTAGGTCCTACGCCAGAAAGAAAAAGTAGATTTCCTACCCTTCTAGCATGAGGATAAAGCCCTACAGGCTCTGGGGCTCTCAAGGATTGAAGTATCTCTTTCATGGCCTAAAAAATGAATATAAAATTTATCCTAATTTAATACAAATATTTTTGGGTTCTGTAAAAAATCGCATAGCTTCAAAGCCACCTTCTCTGCCTAAACCTGAATTTTTTACTCCCCCAAATGGGGTTCGTAAATCTCGTAACATCCAACAGTTAACCCAAATAATGCCAAATTCTAGAAGAGCTCCTAGGCGGTGAGCCCTTTTCAAATTATTGGTCCATAAGTTTGCGGCTAAACCGTATGGAGTGCCATTTGCTATTTGTAGTAGTTCCTCCTCTGTTTCAAAGGGCAAGAGTGTAACCACAGGACCAAAAATTTCTTCTTGGTTAGCAGTGCAAGTGTAATCTAAACCCTCTATTACAGTAGGAGCCACAAACCATCCATTTTGACACCTTCCTTCAAGAACTATGCTATTCCCACCGCATAAAATTTTTCCTCCCTCTTGGCGAGCAATTTGAATATAAGAAAGAATTTTTTGTTGATGTTCTTTAGAAATTACAGCTCCTAGTTTAGTTTCGGGTAGAAGAGGGTCTTGGGGTAACAAATTTTGGGCTAATGCCACGAAGTCATTTCGAAATTTTTCATATATCGAAGCTTGAATAAGAATACGTGAGCCGCATAAGCAAATCTGCCCCTGGTTAGAAAAGGCTGCAGAGATTGCTGTTTGAAGGGCATCGGCGTAATCACAATCCTCAAAAATAATAGTAGGATTTTTACCTCCTAGCTCAAGAGAAAGTTTTTTGAATTGAGTAGCTACTTGGGCAGCTATCGTTGCGCCAGTGGCAGTGCCACCAGTAAAGGAAATAGCCTTAATTTGAGGATGTCCTGTAATAGCGGCACCGGCTTCGTTGCCCTTTCCTTGAATAATATTCAGTACGCCTGCGGGTAGCTCTATTTCTTGACAGACTTTTGATAATAAAAAGGCAGTCATCGGAGTAAGCTCTGATGGTTTAGCTACAACTGTGCAGCCAGCAGCCAGGGCTGGAGCAATTTTCCAAGTTAAGAGATATAAAGGCAAGTTCCATGGCGAGATGCAGCCTACCACCCCTACTGGCTGGCGGAGGGTGTAATTAATTGCACGTGTATCCATAGGATGGGCCTCGGAAGCAAATTGGATAGCTGCCGCAGCAAAAAAGCGAAAATTACTTATTGCCCTTGGAATATCTACTGTGCGCGCTAGGCTAATTGGTTTGCCTGTATCTTTGGATTCTGCTTGAGCAAAATCTTCTAGGTGTTCTTCAATACGGTTAGCTATTGCTTGTAGATAGCTAGCTCTTTTTTCAGAGGGTAAGCAGGACCAAGATTTGAAAGCACTTTGCGCAGCTGCTACAGCCTCTTCTACATCTTCTTTTTTCGAAAGAGCCACTTCCGAATAAGCTTCTCCCGTAGCAGGCTCATAATTGGGCATATATTCTTTGTCCTTGGGTGGAGTAATTTTGCCGTTAATAAAGTTATCTATTTTTTGCATGTTCTTTATATTGGCTGTTTTGCTTTTCTAAAAACTTATAAGCAAGTTGTACGTCCCCCATCTACAGCTAGACTAATGCCAGTGATATAAGCAGCGGCTGGCGAAGCAAGAAAAGCTACTGCATTTGCAATTTCCTCAGGACTAGCAAAACGCTTGGCAGGAATTTCTTGAAGCATTTCATGAATAATGTCTTCCCTAGTTCGCTGTGTTTTTTGGGCTTTATTTAGAATCAAGCTTTCCAAACGAGCTGTTTGGGTAGCTCCGGGTAGTACGTTGTTTACAGTTATTCCGTAAGGAGCTACCTCGCTAGCTAAGGTTTTCGCCCAGCTTGCTACAGCGGCACGTATAGTGTTTGAAACGCCTAGCCCCGGAATGGGCTGTTTTACTGAGGTAGAAATAATGTTGATGATTCTTCCATATTTTTTTTCTTTCATATTAGGCAATAAGGCTTGCGTGAGAATATGGTTGCAAAGTACATGCATAGCAAAAGCTTCTTCAAAAGCCACAATACTTGCTTCTGTAATTGCACCTGGGGCTGGACCCCCTGTATTATTAACTAAAATATCAAAGCTTACTCCCCTTGCTATGTAACTATCGATGGTTGATTTCAATGTAGTAGGTTGCTTAAAATCTGCGCAAAGGAATGCATGTTGTTGTTCTTTTGAGGTGTCTAATTCAGCTAATGTGGCTCTAAGCTTTTGCTCGTCTCTAGCAAGTAAAGTCACGTGTGCTCCTAACTTTGCAAAGAGTACGGCTATTGCCTTTCCAATGCCCTGTGTACTGCCTCCTACTAAAGCCCTCTTCCCTTGTAAGTCTATCATTTCTTTAGGTTCTTATAGTTGGCTTAAAATTTTCGTGTTTTCCAATAAGTTTCTCTAACTTAGTATAAATAATCTTAAAAACCAATATTATTTGATATTGTTGATTATACGAGTAGAGGTATGAAGATAGATATGCACGCTCATATTTTGCCGCCTAAATTGCCCGATTGGAAAAGTCAATTTGGGTACGGAGGATTTGTGAATTTGGAGCATGTGGCTCCAGGCAAAGCACATATGATGATAGATGGAACTTTTTTTCGTGCGATTGAAGAAAATTGTTGGAATCCTGCCAAGCAATTGGAAGATTGCGACCGCAATGGTGTGGATGTTCAGGTAGTTTGCACTGTGCCCGTAATGTTCTGCTATTGGGCAAAGCCCAAAGATGGGGCAGCGGTTGCCCGTTTTTTAAATGACCACATTGCTACTGTTGTTAGCTACAACCCTAAGCGCTTTGTAGCACTAGGTACCCTACCACTGCAAGACCCAGATTTAGCCATTGCCGAACTAGAATATTGCGTAAAGCAATTAGGTTTACCTGGTGTACAGATTGGATCACACGTAAATGATTGGAATTTATATGAGCCCATTTTGTTTCCTGTTTTTGAGGCTGCGCGTGACTTAGGGGCTTGTATTCTGGTACACCCTTGGGATATGGTAGGTAAAGAAAAAATGCCTAAATATTGGCTACCTTGGCTTGTTGGCATGCCCGCCGAGACTTCGCTTGCTATTTGCTCACTCATTTTTGGAGGTGTACTTGAAAGGTTGCCAGGGCTTAGAATTTGTTTTGCTCATGGTGGAGGTGCTTTCCCTGCAACTATTGGTCGCATAGAACATGGTTTTAAAGTACGTCCTGACCTTTGCGCTGTAGATAATCCTGTGAATCCTAGAGAATATCTAAAAAGAATTTATTTTGATACCATAGTGCATGACCCATTAATGCTTCGGTACTTAATTACTTTGGTAGGTGCTGAACGTTTGATGTTAGGTTCAGATTATCCTTTTCCTTTAGGGGAGCATTGTCCTGGTTCGCTTATTGAGTCTTTAGATGATATTTCTCAGGAGCAGAAGGAACAAATGCTTTGGAAGACAGCTTTAGAATGGCTCAATTTGCCCCTCTCTCGCTTCAAGGACTAATCTAAGGATTGAAATTTTTGATTATCTTTCGAAAGTGTACTTTAAAAAGTCAAAAAAATGAAATCTGACAAAATCGTAATTATTGGTGCAGGTTTAGGCGGTACGCTGTTGGCTATTTTTTTAGCTCGTAGGGGGCATGAAGTAGAGGTATATGAAAGGAGGCCTGATATGCGTAAGTACGGTTATACAGGCGGGCGCTCAATTAATTTAGCCATTTCTACACGTGGTATCAGCGCATTAGAAAAGGTAGGCCTTGCTGAAAAAGTTTTAGAAAATGCTATTCCTATGCGCGGGAGAATGATTCATGATGAAAATGGAAGTACATATCTTCTTCCTTATAGCCCTAGGCTAGATAAGTGTATTTACTCTATCTCACGTCAGGGGCTCAATTCTATTTTATTAGATGCTGCCGATAGTTATCCTAATATTCAAATTCACTTTAACCAGTTTTGCCAAAGTTATAATTTTCGCCGGCACGTAGCTTTTATGCGAGGTGCAGATGTATATGATGAATATGCTGTTAGTGGTAAGGTAATTATAGCCTGTGATGGTGCTACTTCTGCCATCCGTAACTCTTTATTTTCAATGGAGCGTTTTAATTATTCTCAAACTTTTGAAGACCATGGGTATAAAGAGCTTACTATTCCGGCAGGTAAGGAAACTTTATTTCAAATAGAGCCCTATGCTCTACATATTTGGCCAAGGAAGTCTTTTATGCTTATTGCACTGCCCAATAAAGAAGGTACTTTTACGTGTACTCTTTTCCTAGCTTATGAAGGGGAACCTAGTTTTGCTACTCTAAAAGACTACGATTCAGTAAGAACTTTTTTTCAAAAGTATTTTCCAGATGCTTACGAGCTAATCCCTAATTTAGAAGAAGAATTTTTTTCTCATCCTACAGGCAGTCTAAAGACTGTAAAGTGTTATCCTTGGGTATATGAGGGGCAACTTGCTCTATTAGGGGATGCTGCCCACGCCGTGGTTCCTTTTTATGGACAGGGCATGAATTGTACTTTTGAAGATTGCGTAGCACTCGACCAAGCCCTTGAGGAACATCAAGATGATTGGAATAAAGCTTTACAAGCATACCAAGAAAAAAGGAAAGTTAATGCCGACGCTATTGCAGACATGGCTGTAGAAAATTTTATTGAAATGCGTGATAGTGTAACGGACGAGCGATTCCTTAGGCGAAGAAAAGCTGAGTTAATTTTGGAAGAAATGTATCCTGATAAATTTAGCTCTCGTTATAATATGGTTTCTTTCACTACTGTACCGTATGCTACAGCATTGGCGCGTGCAAGAAGGCAAGAGCAGATCTTAGAGACATATTGCAGCACGCTCAAAGATATGCAAGATTTCGACCCTACTTATGCTATCACTTTAATAGAGGAGGACAGTATTAATCGAAAATTGAGTATTGCTCAAGCATAATAATTGCGATGCGTTTAGTAATTCAAAGAGTTCGGTATGCGAGTGTAAAAGTGGATTCTCGGGTAGTGGGTGCTATTGAAAAAGGCCTACTTGTTTTACTAGGAATTGGTCAAGAGGAAACTGAGCAGGATATCGACTGGCTTGTGAAAAAGCTGGTTCAACTGCGCATATTTAATGATGCCGAGGGCAAGATGAATTTATCTATCCAAGAAGTAGGAGGGGACATTTTAGTAGTTTCGCAGTTTACTTTGTACGCTGATTGTAAAAAAGGAAATCGTCCTTCTTTTACTCGCAGCGCAGCTCCTGCTGTTGCCATCCCTTTATATCACCAATTTCTGCAAAAATTGCGTAGTAATTTTTCTGGCAAAGTTGAAACTGGTGAATTTGGGGCTATGATGCAAGTAGAACTTCTAAACGACGGTCCTGTTACTATCATTTTGGATTCTAAAAATCCACAGTTTTAGACCCATTATGATTTTCTTTTTTAGATTTTTCTGGTGTTTTTTTCTTAAAGCCACTATACTATTTAATTTTTTATTTTCTAAGAGCACGGGCTATGAAATTTTACTACTGGAAAAAAAAGAAGAATTTAGAGGCAAGGAGAAAAAATACTTTTTTTTCAGTCTTGTAGAAAAAGATGAGCTTCAGCTCTACTTTTCGAACTTTAAAACTTCAGCTTTAGTGGAGGTAGCAGTAGCTAAATACTATAGCAGTTGGCTTTTCAAAGATGTAGTCAATACTGATTCTTTTCGACGTAATTTTGCTATTCCTAGTAACGGTTTGTATGTGCTAAGGATTACGAATCTTTCAGGTAAGAAACAAAATTTTAGCCTTCGAGTTCTGCGTTTGCCTGCAGAAGCTGCTCCTGCACAGTTGGACTCTCAAGTACAATTTAGCCGAGAAGGTAAAAAAATTTTAGCTTCTTATGTCAGTCCTATCCTAGTACGGCACGATACTGTGGTTGAAATGATTGAAAAAGATACCCAAATTTGGGTAAGAGCAAAAACCCATTATAGCTGTATTAGTAAAGAGGGTTCTTGTAATAAAGAATTTATTCGTTTAATATTTCCGCCCTATACTTACCGATGGGCTTACTACTTAGTAGTGGGGCAAGAAAATAAAGACAAGCTTGAACAAAGTATTCGTGGGTTTTTGAAAACGGGGGCTACTTTAATTTCTTACCTTTCTCCTAAGGCTTTTTTATTGGCACAGCTAGCTAAAGGAATTATCGATGCTTTGCCTACGCTTTCAGGTAATAGTTCTATTTATTATTTTTTTTGTGATAAATATAATTTTCAAAAATTCATTACTCATAAGGAAAGTTATCAGCCCTTGGCTGAGATGAAGTATGGCTCTCGCATTACAGATTATGGATTAGTACAACACAATAAAGTGCCTGCAGTACCTATTTACCTTTGCCTAGAAAACCAAGCGCTTTTGCAGGGGGTAGAGGTATTTGTTACGGTAATTGCTATGCGAGCCATACCTATATACACTATTGAGCAGCAAAAAATTGAATTTAAGCACAAGAAGTGGATAAAGGAATATCTTACTTTTTAAGTTAATACGGAATAGTATGCTAGTTTCTTTTATCTACCCAGAGTATGAATTTCTAACCTATACTTATTCCCCTAATCAAACTTTGCTTTTAAAGATGGCCTTAGAAAGAGAAAATATTCCTTACCAGGTTCTGAATGAAAATATTAATCAACTTTTTCAAGTATGGGGGGCTTATAATTCTATTTTTCGCCCTGTGGAGTTTTATGTGCCTCCTTATTGTTTAGAGAGGGCAAAAGCACTGTTACAAGAAATTCCTCCA
>JANWXU010000151.1 GCA_025057395.1 Bacteroidia bacterium
CCGTAATCCTTTGGGATGTATTGCGGGGTCAAAAGCTTACCGTAACTCGCTTAATATTAAAAGAGCCCAAAATTTTAGCCCATAAACTAGCCAATGGCAAAGTCAATTGGTTAATTGTAAAACCTGATACAGCTGCCCAGCCTACGAAAGAAGATACAGCCAAGCCTTTTGAATTTGCCCTTTCGCGCATTGCCATTCAAAAAGCTCATATTCGCTACAAAGACGATTCTTCGGATATCTTTTTGGTAGCCCAAAATTTCAACTTTTTGGGTAAAGGAGACTTTGCCGCTACCACCTACGATCTAGCCACCCAAACTCGTATTTCAGAACTTTCTTTGCAAATGCAAAGGGCCTCTTACCTAAAAAAAGTCTCCCTCGATGCTGATATTACTCTAAACATTAATAATGCCAAGCAAGAATATGCTTTTCGGGAAAACAAAATCGTAATTAACGATTTTGAGTGCAACTTCGATGGATTCGTTAAACGAATGGGAAATAAAATCTATACAGATTTAAAGTTTAACACCATTAAAACAGATTTTAAAAACTTATTATCCCTAATTCCTGAAATCTATACTCGAGACTATAGCAAGATAAAAACGCAAGGCGCTTTTCAATTACAAGGATGGTGTAAAGGCAAGCTCGATAGCACAAGCTATCCTGCCTTTAATGTAAACTTAGTAGTAAGCAAAGGTTTTTTGCAATACCCCGACTTACCCGCCCCTATTAAAAATATTGATATCGACTTACAAGTTTCTAATAGCACCCCTAGCTTAGAAAATTTACAAATTCACCTTAGGAAGCTACACGCCGAATTAGAAAATAATCCTATTGATGCCCAGTTTAACTTAATAGGCCTTAGCTCTCCGTACCTAGAAGGAGAGGCTAAAATTCGTGCAGATTTAGCTAAACTTACCCGTATTTTTCCTATCCAAGATACGCAGCTGCAGGGTCAACTAAATGCGCAAGCCTCGGTAAAAGGGAAAGTAGCGGAAAACACTTTGCCTATATTTAATACCCAACTTGATTTGAAGTACGGCTATATTAAACACACTTCATTTCCGGCAGCTCTTGAAAATATAGCTATTGCAGCTATCCTAAATTGCCCTACCGGCAAAAGAGAAGATGTAACTATTAACATAAGTAACTTTCATGCTGAACTGGATAAAGAACCGATAGAGGCTAAACTGGAGCTACAAAATATTATTGATCCTGCGTACCAACTCTACCTACATGGCAATATTGACCTTGAAAAACTCAACCGTATTTATCCTATTGAGGGCACGCAAATGAAAGGCCAAATTATTGCTGATTTAAAAACAGAGGGTAAAGTATCGGCTTTACAAAACGCTCAGTATGCCCAATTACCCTCTAGTGGATACATTCAAATTCGCAATCTTTTTTATCAATCCCAAAGTTTAGCAAAACCTTTGGAGCTTAATAGGGCAGATTTAAATTTTACTCCTAAGCACATACAGCTTAGCGAGTGTAGCGGCAAAATAGGCAGCAGCGACTTTTGGCTAGAAGGGAAAATAGAAAATTACATAGGCTACCTTTTTGCTAACCAAATACTAGCAGGCAATCTACAACTCAATAGCCAAAAAATTAATTTGAATGAATTTATGACAAGCGAATCTACACAAGACCCCACCACCGGAGATACTACCGCACTAAGTGCCCCTGAATTACCTGCTAATATAAATTTTCTTTTTGCTTCTTCGATTAAAGAGCTTGTTTACGATAATTGGGAAATTCAAAATTTCAAAGGCTCGTTACTTTTAGAAAATAAGATGCTTAGCCTGGTAGGCTTGAAATTTAACCTATGGGGAGCGAGTATTCAAGCAGATGGTAAATATGATGGTAAGCAAACCTATAAGCCTCATGTGAATTTTAATTTTGCTATTGACTCTATGCGTATTAAAGACATGTTTTATGCTTTTCGCAGTGCTAAAGCCTACGCTCCTATTTTGAAAGATATTAATGGTACCCTTTCTTGCGCCTTTACCTACGCTAGTGACCTTACCCGTAACCTAGTACCCGACTATGCAACGCTTGCTAGCATAGGCAAAGCAAAAATTCAAAAAGCAGATATTACCCAAGCCGCTATTATACAACAATTGCATAAAACTACAAAGCTTGCTTTCTTTCAACAACTTAAATCTATTAGCCAGGAAATTGGCTTTAAAATCATTAATGGTAGACTTTACGTGGAACCTTTCACTATTCGAGTGCAAGATGCTAATATGAATGTTTCGGGCAGCAATGGGCTAGATAAATCTTTAGATTACACGCTGCAACTAGATATCCCCACTCCATCAGTAACTGCCCAAGCTTTTCATTCTCTTAGTCAACTTGCTGGAAAAAAGATAGAAGCGCCGCAACGCTTACAATTAACTCTAAGTATTGTAGGTAACATGGATACGCCACAAATCCATATTCAAAGAATAGGCGGAGCCGGCACTGCTAATGTAGTGGCTAGCACTACCGAAGATCTAAAAAATAAAGCTAAGGCAGAAGCAGAAGCACAGCTATTACGGCAAAGACAAGAAGCTGAAGAAAAAGCACGCCAAGAATTTGAACGCTTGCAAAAAGAGACCCAAGAAAAACTAAGGGAAGCCGAAGAGCGTAAACGCCAAGAGCTAGAACAAGCTAGACAAGAAGCAGAAAGAAAAGCCCAACAAGAAGCAGAAAAAAAGAAACAAGAGCTAGAAAATAAAGCTAAAGAAGAAGGTAAAAAACTAAGAGAAAAAATTAAGTTTCCGCCACATTAATTTTTGAACCTGAACCAGGATGAACCAGGATTTCAAGGATGAGCAGGATTATTTTTTTCTTTTAATCTTGGTAATCTTTGGAATCTTGGTTAATCCTGGTTCGAACCAAGATTGACCTGTATTTTAAGGAGGGGCAGGATTATTTTTTGAACTAGGATTGAAAGAATAAAGAATAAAGACGATTACTATGCGTCCATAATCCTACTAATCTCTTTAATCCTCTAAATCCTGGTTCAAAAATTTTATATTTTTACTTTTTTAGAATGAACATTCATGCCTCATAGCCAAGATAAACTTTGGAAATACTTACTTTTGCACCATTTTGAATATGCACTTAGCTACTTTTTTCCTTCTCTTGCTAGGCTTAGAGATCCCCAACAGCCTATAACCTTTCTTATGCAAGAACTATTTTCAGTGATGCCTTACCAAAATCGAAAATATGTGGATATTGTAGCCCAAGTGCCTATCATAGACGGAACCCAACAATTAGTATTAATACATGTTGAAATTCAGAGCTATGAAGATAAGTACTTTCCTCAAAGAATGTTTACCTATTTTTACCGATTGAGAGATAAATACCCTAAGCACAACATCACCGCTCTTGTAATCTTCACTGATGATAATTTTAACTATTGCCCTAGCCAATATGTTTATTCTTTTGAGGGTACAAGAATAGTTTACGAATACAATACTTTTAAGCTCTTAGAAAAGTCTATGGAAGAGCTGTATTTAGAAGGAAACCCATTTTCTGTAGTACTCCAAGTAGCCAGAGTAGCAATAGAACGGCGCAGAGAAGGATTACAAGAATGGAAACTAGGTTGGATAAAAAAAATAATACAAGAATTAAAAAAATGGGAATGGGAAGCAGAAGAATTACGAAGTTTTTTGTATTTTATAGTGGAAAATATAAAAGATATGAAGCCAGAATACCAAGAAGAAATAGTGCAAGAGATAAATGATACCCTTAACCTAAAAGAGGAGCTAGAAAAATTAGAGAAAGAAATAGTGGAGCTTCTCAAACAAGAATATCAAGAATATTATAAGGAGCAGGGCTACAAAGAGGGATTTAAGAAAGGTTTTGAAGACGGCTTACGGGAGGGAATCGAGAAGGGAATCGAGCAAGGAATTGAGAAAGGAATCGAAAAAGGAATCGAGAAGGGGATCGAGCAGGGAATCGAAAAAGGAATCGAAAAAGGAATCGAGAAAGGAATCGAGAAAGGAATTGAACGTGGTATACAAAGAGGAATTCTAAACATGCTCAAAGCAGGAAAATATAGCGAGCAAGAAATTGCTCATACTTTTGAAGTAAGTTTAGAATATGTGCGGCAAATTAAAGAAAACTACCAGTCGCAAACTTAGCAGCTAGTTAAAAATTAAGTTATTAAAAAGCTCTACATGTACCAATTTTTATTTCATAGGCTTAAAAGCTTTCAATACGCTTTTGAAGGAATAAAACATGTCTTTCGCACACAAAAGAATTTTCAAATTCATGTAATAGCAACCCTAATAGTATTGAGTTTGGGATGGAATTTAGGTATTAATACCCAAGAATGGGCTATAATAGTACTAAGCATCGGTTGGGTTTGGTGCTTAGAAATGCTTAATACCGCTATAGAGCTGCTAGTAGACATAATTTCCCCCACCTACCACCCTCTAGCAGGAAAAATAAAAGATATAGCCGCAGGTGCGGTACTAACAAGTGCCACTGCGGCATTTTGTATTGGATGTATTATTTTTTTGCCATATTTACTATAAAGAAGAAGATGCAATACTAACAATACTAAGAAACAACAGATTTTTCACTAAAGATTACTGTCAACACTGTTTGCCCTACAGCTTTTAAAGTTCTGATATCGATAACCTCCAAATTATCGCGGTGGGTATGCCAATGGGGAAAAAAACTTCCATTTTTCATCGATAAATGAATAATATCTACATAAGGAATTTGAGCAATAGTATTTATAAAATAATGGTCATCAATAATTTCGCCTTCGTGCCTGTAGATAGGAAAGAAGCCCCCATAACCAATTTGATGAGCGGTACTCCAAATTTTTTCAACAATAGTAGGTGCATATCTAAGAGAAACCATCTCCTGTAAAAAAGTGGCCCCCTTAGCGCCCACCATATCTAAATTAATACCATATTGGGCAGTATAATTAGGTATATGCTTATTTTTCGCCCAATATTGAGAGCCTAAACACCAAGACTCGTTATCTCCTACTTTCCCACCATCTTCAGCATCCCAAAAACATAGCTCTATTCCCACTGGAGGTGGATTGTGTTGAAAGATTCGAGCTAGTTCTAATAAAACTGCCACTCCACTAGCGCCATCATTAGCACCTAAAAAGGGTTCATTTTTTCTTACAGTATCAGCATCAGCATAAGGGCGCGTATCCCAATGCGCAGAAAGCATAATACGCTTAGGAGAAGCCAAATTGTAGCTAGCAATAATATTAGTAATATCTATATTTTTGCCCTGCAGGTCTTTAACGGTAGCTTTTTGAACGGTTACCTGCGCCCCCCAGCGCTTCAGTTGAGCAATTATCCACTCACCACACTTTTGATGCCCTACAGTATTAGGCACACGCGGACCAAATTCAACTTGCTTTTGAACCCAAAGATAAGCACTATCAGCATTAAACTCGGGCACATTAATGGAAGAAAGGGCAGGCTCCTGATTTTGACTAAAGTTTTCCGTCTTATTATTAGCACAGTAACAAAGAATAAGTTGGAATACCACTGCGATAAAAACTAAACGAACCGAAAAGAAAATATTATTATTGTACATGAGCTTATTTTTTATACTGAAAGAATATCTACCAGTCGCAAAAGAGAAGGGTTAATAGATTCTCGAGTTTGCGCAGCAGCCAGAAGTTCAGTCTCTCTAATTTGATGGTGACAAATACCTAGGGCAATTCCTGTTTTTCCCTGCAAAAGAGATTCTATAGCGGCTGCGCCTAAACGTGTGGCCAGAACACGATCTTGGCAAGTAGGACTCCCCCCCCTTTGAATATGCCCTAAAATAGCTACTTTAGTTTCATAATGAGAAAATCTTTGCTTTACCTTAGCAGCTACTTCGAAAGCACCTCCTGCATCGTCTCCCTCTGCTACTACAATAATACTAGAAGTTTTATGCCTTTTCCAACCAGTATCTAAAATTTCAATAAGAGCCTCTAAATTAGTTTTTTCTTCGGGTACCAAAATAGCTTCTGCACCACTAGAAAGGCCTACGTGCAAAGCAATAAATCCACTATCTCGCCCCATTACTTCTACAAAAAATAGACGATTAAAAGCGTCTGCCGTATCACGAATATTATCAATAGCGCGCATGGCGGTGTTAATGGCAGTATCAAAGCCAATAGTAGCATCTGTACCGCCCAAATCATTATCAATAGTTCCTGGTAAGCCAATAACTTGGATATCTGGATAAGCAGTAATAAATTCATGAGCTCCACGATAACTTCCATCCCCCCCAATAACCACCAGAGCTTGAATACCTGCCTTTTGAAGCTGTTCGTAAGCCTTTTGCCGCCCCTCTGGGGTAGTAAATTCAGCAGAACGCGCGGATTTAAGGATAGTACCCCCTAATTGAATAATATTACTAACAGAATTAGCAAAAAGCTGGTGGATATCCCCCTGAATAAGACCCTGAAAACCGTATCGAATTCCAAATACCTGCAAACCATTATAAATAGCCGCTCGAGTAACCGCTCGTATACACGCATTCATACCAGGCGCATCTCCCCCTGAAGTAAGGACACCTACTTTTTTAAGAGTACTCATAAAAGAATCCCTGCTTAAACATAAAAAGAATTACAAGTTCAATGACTCCAAGATAAACTGAGCTACCTCTTGCGGCTTTTCGAACATCACAAAATGCCCACATTCGGATAAAATTTTTAGGGTAGCATTAGGGAATAAATTTTTCCCTTCCAGCGCAACACTCACCGTGCTCTTGGTGCTTAAATAAGTGTTAGGGATAAGATAATCATTTTCTCCAAAAATAATATGTGTTTTATGGGAAATATGGGGGATAAGATGACGCACCGGCTGCTCAATCATAGAAAGAATGCAATATGAAACGGCGCGACAATAAAATGAGAATTCACTAGAATTTCGAAGCAAAATGCGGTCTCGAATCATCTGTTCAGCATCGGGAGGCATTCGATAAAAATTAAGTTCAATATTTTTTCGAATTTGAGAAGCTGCAGTAAAATTGATAGTTAAAGCGGTAATATTTCGGTTATACCATAGCCTATCGGCAGCACTAAAATTTTCAAATCCGGCAGGCGCTACTAAAATTAAGTCTTTTACAAATTGAGGGTAGCGATAAGTAAAGTGCATGGCAATTTGACCACCCATAGAGTGACCACATAAATGAACGGGTCCAAGATTCAATTTTTGCAAAAAATTAAGCAATACCTCAGCGTAAAATTTAATCGAAATAGGAAATAATCCCTTACTAGATTTTCCATAACACGGAAGGTCAAGAGCAATACAACGATAATATGGCTTTAGAAGAGGAATTAATTTGGCCCAAGAAGGAATATAACTTCCTAAGCCATGGACAAATAAAATAGTTTCCCCTCCTTTTCCCTCATCCACATATGCAATCTCAAGCTTACGACTGAGGCGGAGGTATTGAACAGGTAGCGGATAACGCAAATCGGAAAACTCAAAATTTTTCTGTACACTTAGGGGCTGTATGCAATTTTTTAAGCTTTGGATTTGCATTAAAAACACGCTCATACTACTTCCTACAATTAATTAGAAGCTTTAGTTAAATTGGGAGCTAATTAACTTGAGAATTTACTTAGGAATTTTAATAAATTTTTGTACCATTTTTCTATCAAAAAGAGGTTCTTTTTCATTAGAGGGATTTTTGATATGAAAATTAGTACTTCCAAAGCCAAAATTAGGCGAGGGCGGTCGATTAGGATTATCAGAAACTTGTACTACCTCTAATAATAAAGAGTCTACTTCTTCACCATCAAAAGCTTGATAAATTCCTTTTACTTGAGCAGGCACGGGAAACCATTGTTGTTTTTCTATTACTCGAATTTCACTCATTTTAAAGGGATCTTCACTAGTCTGAAAAGTTCCTTCCCACCGGATAGTATCCCATTGCTGCTTTCGTGGATTAAAATATTTGAGACGCATCCAATAATATCCTCCTGGCTTATACTCTGCTAATACTG
>JANWXU010000152.1 GCA_025057395.1 Bacteroidia bacterium
TCACGGCTGTACAGATGCCCCTGGGGTAGACGTAGTAGTACGAGAAAACAATCAAAGAATAGTAAGCAATCTTACCTACGGAAAATTCAACCCCTATATTAGTGTCCCGCCTGGCAAGTATACGCTACAAATTCGTCCTGCAGGTACTGCCACTACCTTAGCTGCATATGCAGCAGACGTTTCTTCCTTAAAAGGGGCCGCAGGCTTAGTTATAGCTTCTGGGTTTCTTGAGCCCAACCGTAATCAAAATGGCCCAGCTTTCGGCTTGTTTTTTATACCCCCTATAGGAGGTCCTTTTATACCCTTACAACTAGTGACTTCAGTGGACCCAGTACTGAACAAACAATTCAGAGAAGGATTGTCTGTGTATCCTAACCCCGCTAACAATGTTATAAAATTACAATATGACCTAGCCGCTCCAAGAGCTCTGTATTTTAGAATATTGGATTTACAAGGGCGTTTAGTTAGAAACGTAGAAACTGCTGAATTAGTAGCAGGAAATGGAGAATTAGAGCTTGAAGTTGGAGACTTACCAGAAGGGTTGTACTTGTGGAATGCTTATGCGGAAGGTACCGAAGTATATAGTGGGAAAATACAAATAAAAAGGTAGTTTTTTGTTCTTTTTTCACTCCAAAAAGGGCTATGCCCTGTATAGCTCTTTTATCTTTTATATTGCTTAACTTCAGGGCATCAAGCTACAAAATAGAAAATTAAAATTAGTTCCAATAAACCTTTGAAGTAAGTAATTTTTTGCTCAAAGGGGTAGTATATGTGTACAAAAAAGTAAGAATATTAACATAAAAAAATATAACTTTGGCTTTTAACTTAATTTTAGTTAATTATTCTTTGCTAATAACTAAAGTAAGTTGCAAAGCTTAATGAAGAAAAAAATGAAATTTACACTTTACACCTTGCTTCTTTTCTTAGGTATTAGCTTTAGTGCTAAAAATGTATGGTGCCAGGGAGATTGCCCACTCCTCGACTTGCGTTTAGATAAGCTTACATGCCAAGATGTTACTGTATTCTGGCGTCCGCCTGCGGGCATAAATTCATATGAAGTAAAGTATACTAATCTAAATAACAACTGGGATAGCACCTTTACCACTAGTCATACTTCAGCTTATTTATTATTACCGCAAGGAGGAGCCACATATAGAGTAGAAGTCACTTATTTTTGTGGATCAAGGCCCGTAGTATCCCGCACAGAGTTTACAGCTCCCCTTTGCCCTATTCGATGTCCGGAGCCGATAGTTAGGGTAAATGATGTTAAATGTGACAAAATATCTATTAGCTGGGAATTAATTCCGGAAGTGTATGATTACGTGGTAAAATACAACGAAAAAGGAAGCACTCAAGTAACTACACTTACAGTGAATGCCAATAGTGCAGTTTTAACAGCATCGGGGGGTAAAACGTATGAAGTAACTGTTAGCTACCTCTGTGAGGGAAAAGACGCTCAAAAAACAATAGAAGTTACTACGCCGGAATGTCCTAAACCTTGCCCTATTCCTCAAGTTCGAGTTGATTCAGTTTCATGTAATAGAGCCATTATTTCTTGGTCGCCTACAGGGTCAGAGCCACAAACTTACGAAGTAACATATTGGGGTATGAGTGATTCGTCTTCATCTCGGTTTGAAGTTGGTACTAATAGAGCCGAGTTAAGGTTATTACCTTCTCAAACCTACTTTGTGAATGTTTCTTACTTGTGCAATGGACAAAGAGTAACAAGCCCTCCTACCACCATAGTTACCCCATCTTGTACTATACCATGTGCTCCTCCTCGGGTCCGTATAGAAAGAGTCAGCTGCGATAAAGTAGTACTTAGTTGGCAAGCAAGTACAAATAACCCGGGACCCTATACTATTACCTATCGATCTGCAAATAGCAACACTAGTGAAAGCATAGAGGTAAATGGAACAAGAGCAGAGCTTACTTTACAGCCCCAAACAACATACACTATACAAATTTCCTACATGTGTGGTAGGCAAAGAGTAACTAGTCCTCCCCTAACTGTAACTACGCCTCCCTGTGCACCAAGTTGTGAACCACTACAAGTACGTACTGAAACAGTAAGCTGCGAAAGAATAGTTTTATCTTGGAACAATGTTACAACTACTCCTAATCAAGTTTACCTTGTAAGTGTATATACTTCGAATGATTCTTTTCCTAGAACTTTAACAACTCCTCTACCCAGAATACAAATACCTGCTACGCCCAGCACAGTATATTTTATAGAGGTAACTTATCTTTGCAATAATCAGCGTATTACTACTCCAATTAAAGTAGAAACTCCAGCATGTCCTATTCCTTGCCCAAGGTTAGAAGTAAGGGAGGAGTTAGTTACTTGTGAAAGAGTAGTGATTGCTTGGAATCCTGTTCAGGGTATAAGAGAATATGAAGTTACTTATACTGCAGCCAATGACTCTAATAGTCAAACCATTCGTACTAATATTCCAGGGGCTAATTTTAGTGTTACTCCTAATACACCTTACAAAATAGAGGTAAGTTATACCTGTAACGGGCAGAAAGTAACAACTTCACTTGAAATTAAAACTCCAAGTTGCCCGATGCCATGTCCAAGATTGCTTATAAAGCCTATTGAAGTAACTTGTCAAAGTGCTAAGTTGGCATGGGAACCCATTCCGGGTATTAATACATACCAAGTAACCCTACGTTCTCCCCGCGATTCCTCAACCAGAAGCCTTACGGTAGAAGAGCCGAGTGTAACATTAACTTCCCTCCAACCCAACCAGCCATATTTAGTAGAAATAAGTTACACTTGTAACGGACAGAGTATGGTAACTCCTTATACTTTTATTACACCGGCATGTCCAGCCCCCTCTTGTCCACAGCTAGAAATTAAAACCGAATCGCTCACATGTGAGCGTGTTGTTTTAGTTTGGCAAAGTATAGCGGGTGTAGCTAATTACGTTGTAAGTTATCGTTCAAGTAGTGATTCTCTTCCACTTGTAGCAGTGGTTAATACCAATCAGGCTAGCATTGCTGTTCGTCCTTCTACTACTTATCGTGGTGAAATTATTTATCTATGTGGAAATCAAAGAATTATTACTCCTTTTGAATTTACTACTCCTACCTGCCCTATTCCTTGTACCCGCCTGAGAATTAGTGCAGAAAATGTTACTTGTGAAAGTGCTACTTTAAGGTGGAATGCTGTAGGTGCTGGCATAGAATATACCGTTACTTATACACTAATAGGTCCGAATCCTTCGCCCCAAAGTGTTACGGTAACCACAAATAGTGTTACGCTACAGCTTCAACCTAGTAGTGTGTATGCTATTACCGTTTCTTATCCATGCAATGGACAGAAGCTAGAGACTCCATACCAACTTCAGACTCCTGCTTGTCCTATTCCGTGTCCCGACCTATCAATTCGCATAGAAAATCTTGCGTGTGATAGGGCTACCGTTACATGGCAAGCTATTCCCGGTGTCAATTTTTATTTAGTAAGTATTATGAGAGTCGGCGATTCTACAGCCTTACCACCCGTTACAGTACCTACCACATCTTTCCCGTTAAATAATTTGCAACCCCAAACAGGTTATCGGGTAGAAGTAGCTTACGTATGTAATGGCAGACGAGTTGCAGGTTCAGTAGAATTTAAAACTCCCGCTTGTCCTATTCCATGTCCCCGCCCAGTAATTCGTCCAACAAATGTAACTTGTGAAAGTGTAACATTAAGCTGGGAGCCCTTGCCCGGTGTAAGTAGCTATACTATTACCTATAACGCAGTAGGAGATAGTAATACAACTACCATAAGGGCCACAACTAGCCCTATCACACTCAATCTTAAACCTGATACTCCCTACCTTATAGTTATTTCCTATGAATGTAATGGGGAGACAATCTCCACGCCATTCCAAATTAGAACGCCTGCTTGTCCTCCGCAGTGCCCACAATTACGCATAGCTCCCTTACGTATTAATTGTGATACTGCTACCTTTACTTGGAATCCAGTAGGAATAAATACCACTTATACTGTTACCCTTCGTAAAGAAGGTGATGCAGCGGGTCTAACCTTCAATACTAATACGAATACTATTAATCTGCCTGTTCAAGCCTCGACTGCCTATCGTTTAGAAGTGGCCTATATTTGTAATGGGCAAAGAATAGTAAGCAATTTTAGTTTTACAACCCCAGCATGTCAAGTTCCATGTGGTCGGTTAAATATACGTATAGATAGTCTAAATTGTAAGGGTGCAAATATTAGTTGGGCAGGAGCAAGTGGATCCAACATTACATATACTATAGTTGTAAGAAAAGTTAGTTCACAGCCTATTATTACTCCTCCTCGTACCCTAACTACAAGGAATAACTCTATTTACGTAGGAGACTTAGATGAGAACAGTAACTACCGTGTAGAAATCACATACCTTTGTAATGGGCAAAGAATTGTAAGCACGGCTGAATTTCAAACGCCGCCCTGCCAACCTAGGAGTAAACAAAGTAACTGTAGTGAAGCCTTTAATATCAACGTATATCCCAATCCTAGTAAAGGGTTAGTTAATATTAACTTACCTCAACCTCAAAATGCTACCCTACAGTTATTTAGTAATACGGGAGAATTAATAGCTTCTTACTCTATTGACGCACAAAGCATCGAATTAGACCTTTCGCACCTTCCCAAAGGTCTGTATTTACTTCTCTTTACCAATCAAGAAACAAAGGGTTGGCACAAACTGTTACTTGAATAGTAACAAGAACAAGAAGGTAATTCTCTGATAATTAGGAGCTACCCTCTACAACAAGGGTATCTCCTAATTTTTTTCTATATTCTAGACTATAAAAATTTACTGTTCGAGTAATAATAATTATAGTTAAATCAAAGATAACAGTTCTTGAAAAAGAAGATAAATAAATAAAAATACAAGCTATTTTTCGCACTCTTCAAACTTCCAATTACTATAAAATTCAAGGAAGAGTATTTAAAGGAATTTTAACTCTTACCTTACATCCTTTGTTGATAGAAGATTTTAAGTAAAAGCTTCCGTGCATAATTTTAAGGCGAGTTTGAACATTTTTAAGTCCATATCCTTTACGAATATTCTTAGTATCAAAGCCTATACCATTATCTTTGATCATTATTTGTAAAAAATTATCAATTTGCCTCACACCAACTAAAATATGCGTTGATTGAGAATGAACTACTGCATTTTCTACTAGCTCCTGCACAATTCTATAAATATTGATTTTAGTAATTTTTTTGATTTCTGGTTCCGTAGCATAACACTTAAAGTAGATAGGAATATTTTTCTTTTTTTGCATTTTCTGACATAAATTACCTAGAGCATTAAGTAAGCCAAAATCTTCAAGAGCAATAGGCATTAAGTGCCAAGATATATTTCTTATTTCTTGTATACTTTTTTGCAAAATTTTTTGAGCAGTTAGCAAATGCCCCCAAAATTCAAAATTTGTTCCTAACCCTTTAATTTTTTCTTCAAACATAGAAAGATGCATTCCGAGCAACGAAAGCAACGGGCCTAACTCTTCATGCAACATAAAAGCAAAATGTGCTTTTTCTTCCTCCTGAGTACGAATAACTGTTAAAAGACGCGAATACTCTGCCCTTTTTTTATTTTTAAGTAGTAATTTTTTTGCTTTTATCTTTTCTGTTATGTCTCTTTGTACTGAAACCCAATGAGTAATTTCTTTTTTTTCATTAAAAATGGGTGATATATGCCACTCTACCACATAAGGAGTACCGTTCTTTTTGTAATTAGTTGTGCTCATGGAAAAAAATTTTCCCTGTGCTAGTACTTGACGCAAACGATCTAATTTTTTTCGGCTGGTTTTAGGTCCTTGTAATATGCGAGGCGTTTTACCAATAACCTCCTCAGGCGTGTATCCCGTCATACGGCAAAAGGCAGGATTAACGTAAATAATTTTAGGGTGCGGGTAATCTAAGAGTCCATCAGTTATAACTACGCTATCATAAGCATTATCGATAGCAGCCTGTAAGAGTTCTAAGTGTTTATTGATTTCAACTTTAGAAGTTATGTCTTTAATTCTTATGATTTGAAATAGCTGCTGCTTAAAAACCACTCGACTAATAGCTACCTCCCCCCAAAAATATTTCCCGGAGGGTAGAAAAAAATAAACCTCATCTTCGCCTTCAGGTATCAAAAGTAAGTCTTCAAAAGTAAGTAATCCTTTCCAGTTTTGGGCAGAAATTAAAATACTACGCATATTAAAGAAGGCATTACTTCTACACCACGTAAAATATTTTGCTGCCTGATTATTAAAATAAACAAGCTTTTTAGAATAACTCTCTACCAGTACCAGAATATCCGTACTTTTAGTAAATATAATCTCTAGTAATTCATAAGCTTCTTCTAAAGAAAAATCTCTCTGCCCAGCACCTGGCAAAATATCACTCATGTTTTTGTATTTTTGTTTTTATAGCTGCTCCTCGGAGTAGACAAAAATGAAAAAAATGATTTAAGTGAATCTACTAATGTTATTAGCTAAATTCTAAATTTACCATTATGATCAATCTAAAAAATATTTTTGAGCTTATAAAAAAATATATAGCCCTTAAGTTTGAATTATTTAAATACTCTTTTCACAAAGGAGTATCCACTCTTCTTGCATCCATAATTACTTGGGCCCTCTTTTTAGTTCCGACTATCTTATTCATTTTCTTCTGTAGTTTTCTTGTAGGGTGGTATATAGGACAAATTTTACAAAATACTTCTATTGGATTTCTAATTGTCACTTCTTTTTATTTTTTATTTGCGGTTATAGTATATATAGGAAGAAATAAAATAAAATATTATTTTTACGAAAATATTTTGAAGTCTACTCAGCACATTTTTACATCCCCCGAAGAACCAATAAGCTTAACTTCAATTGATGAAGAATCAAAATCCTCCCAATCTTAGAGAAGAAGAGCTACAAAAAGAAATTGCTCAGGCAGAAGCTTCTATTTTTCAAGAATTTAACACAATCAAAGAAAGTTTATCGATTGAAAAAATTATCAATGAGTTCAAAAAAATTATTCCTCAATGGTTATACCGTCCTGTATTTTTAGGAGTAGTAGTAGGTCTGCTTTCCATTTCTCTTATTTTACGTATTCTTTTTCCTAATAAACAGCGAATTATTATTCAAAATCCTTACCCCTATCCGTTGCCACCACGGAATGAGAAAGAAAGTTATGTACCTATTGGTTCCAATGAGCCCTACCCACAGCTTCAGCCTTCAAGGAGCTCCTTCTTAGTAGAACTTCTTAAAACAAGCATAGAAACTCTTATTCTACATTTTCTAAAGGCAAAGCTCATTCAATTTTTAGAAAAATATTCTTCGCCTGTTTCTAAAAAAGAAAACTTAGGAGCCTAAAAGGCTGTTGCCTAATATTTTTGTTTGTATTACCATCGAAAAGGTTGTTTGGTAAGAAAACACTCGGTGCCAAATTTTGCTTCACTAGAAAGTCTTGCTCGTGCAGCCATTTTACAACCAAAATTAAAAGCTTCTACTAAAGGTAAATCTATTAGGTCCATAATCAGACGTTTAGTAAGGTGCATTGCGCCCGTAGAATTTTCTGTTAGCAACTTATCTAAGAACTTTACAATTTCTTGTTCTAATGTCTCGGGTTCGGTTACTGCAAATACAAGTCCGTAGGCCTTTGCTTTCTCTGCATCTATCCAGTCTCCTATCAAAAGAAGTTCACGTACGTAGTTTCCAGGTAATTTTCGTACCAATAAAGGCGCTACCATAGCAGGAATAAATCCATACTTCACGTCTCGAAATGCAAAGCGAGCTTCGGTCGAGGCAAAAACAAAGTCGCTTGCTAAAAGCAATCCGCAGCCACTTGAAACTGCCTCTCCCTCAACTTGGCTAATAATAATTTTAGGACTTTGTAACATCAAAAGAAGTAATTCTTGGTATTGAGATAAATCGTACAAATTTTCCTCTATACCATATTGTTGTAGCT
>JANWXU010000153.1 GCA_025057395.1 Bacteroidia bacterium
GAATAACAAAGGATACCTTTAGTAAAAGTAACGGATAGTTGAGTAGCTCCACATTCAAAATTTCCGGTTATTGATTTTAGTACTGGCGCAATAGTATCAAGTACACCTGCTGTAGAGCCCAAGAAATTTAATGTATATCCATACTGGGTAGAAGAATAATTACTAATATAGAGATAATACTTTTCTCCGCGCCGAACTCTTATAGGAGCATTAAATGGGGGGCCGGCTGCGGGCTGGCTATTAGCAGTATAGCCCCTTCGAGTACCTGTTGCTCCGGAAGTTGAAGAATAATTGCAACTTACTTGTAGGGCAGCATTATTGCGAATATCGCTACATGTGGCATTAGTAAGGTTGTAAACTGCCCAATCATAATCATCACTTAAATTTCGGGGTGTAATTTCAAAAAGAAGCTCGCCGTCGCTGGTGACATTAATTACGTACCAAACCCCATTTCTTTCTCCTTGCAATAAACAAGAGATATTTCTGTTGATTTCTGAAGGGGTTCGCCCTCCGCCTACGTAGGAATTAGGCTGTGTATATATACCCCTGCATACAGGCAGTGCGTTGATGCAGTCTTGCTCAGGCTGCTGACCCCACAGCCACTTTGCTACAAAGCATATCGAGGAAAAAAGCAAGGAAAAAGAAAGTAGAATTTGCTTATTCACGGCAGTAATTCTAAACCCTGAGAAAAACTATTAAATATAAAATATTTTGTCAGTATTTTTTTCTTTTAGCTAAGAGTTTTGTATATAGAATTATATAGAATATTGAAAAATTAAGTATTAAAACGGCTTACTACTACTTCCTTATCAAGTGCCATACTTTTTAGTAAAACTTCTTTCAACTTTAGGGAAAAATGAAATGCTAACAATACACCTTTAGTACCTAAGCCATTAAAAATAAAAATATTAGAAAAATAAGGATGAGGGCCGATAATAGGCCTACGATCGGGAGTAGAGGCTCGCACACCCGCTATTTGCTTAATACACCGAAATTCGAATTCTTCTGCTAGTATCTGCCTCAAAAAGTTTTCAAATTCTATCAGGGCAGTTTTAGTAGGTAGCTCGTCATTTTGGTATCTTTCATAAGTGGAGCCTACTAAGATTGTATGAGAAGATAGTGGTAAAAGGAACTTTTGTGCACTAATAATATACGGGAATCTGAACTCTGGAAAGACTTCAAAGAAAGCTAATTCTCCTTTGAGAGGAATAATAGGCAAATTTTGCCAAATTTTACTTTTCAACACTGCTAGTCCATTAGCAAATACAAGGTAATCATAATAAATAACCTGTTTTTGCCAGATTATTCGGTTGCGTATAGGGTCTATGTTCTCTTCTTCCAGTGCACTAGGAATAATTGATGCATTAGGAAGTTGATTGATAACTGCTTGTAATTTTTCTACAAGAGGGGCTACTTCTACATAGCCCGTATTTTTTATAAGTATCCCTCCTAGCGGATTTAGGATGTGAGGAAGTGGCTCTTTACAATACTCCACAAAGTCAAATTCGTCTGTTTGTACTTTTACACTCCATTCGTTTACTTCAAAATAATTTTTGAATGGGCGATAAATCGGCTTCCAATGGATGAATTGCTTAAATTCAGGATAATTAGTGTAAAATTTGTGTAGGGTTTCTACTAGTTCTAGGGCTTTCCAGGTTTTGGCAGCCCGAAGACCAGTTATGGTATTGAATAAGCCTGCTGCTACACGCCAGGCTCCATGGCTTGGGTCGCCAAATAAATGAACTTCAACACCCTCCCGTGCTAATTGAAAGCCTAATAATGTACCTGCTAGCCCCCCACCAATGATAATTATGCGCATTTATTTTCAGCTTATCGGCTTAAAAGTAGAGCAAGCAGCAAATTCACTTTGGTTTTTGTAAAAAGTACTTAGTTGTAGTTATATGATGTCTTTATACTTTCCTAGTCCTTTGCATTATTGGAAATTTACGGATAATTATTTTATTGTTTAGTTTTATAAATATTTCGAATTAAGTTTTTAAGACGAAAAGTTTTGTTTTATTTTTTCACAAATTTGCCTATAGCGATATTTTGGCCTTGCCTTTGTATAGTGAAAGCATATATGCCAGGGAGCCATTCTGAAACATCTTGTACAAAGCTTGTACTTACTTCCCACATTGCTGTTGTTATCACTTTACCTGTTAAGTCATAAAATATTAATTTTAGCTGAGTGGCTTGAAGCTTGCTAGGATTAGAAATCAGTTGTATCCATAGCTTTTTATCAGTAGGATTAGGAAATACGAGAAAATTTTCTTCTAATTCCTTTTCTATGATTTCTATATTTTGGGGCTTTTTCACTTCTATTAGTTGAACATTATGCCGCGTACATTGGTTATTAGCTGCTGTTACACGCACTTGGTAAGTACCTGGGGCTTTAAATGTTTTTTGAATAATAGGGCCCGTTTCTACAGTACTATCTTCAAATTCCCAGATATAAATAGGGGCTTGTGGTTGTTGGGGTGTAATTTCAAAACGAACAGTTAATCCATTGAGCTGTTGATAGGTAAAATCTGTATTAAGAATTCCTGCCACGTGGGTAACAATAGGAAAAATACCTAAACTTACCTCCTTTTGCCACACTCTATTAAACGCTACCCATTCGTCTGCTGAACTTTTTATCCATGATTGAGGAAGCAGATTATTTGTTAAGGTTACTGTCTGTAATGCTAGTGTATCCTGGTTAGGTAAATTATACTCTATACCTAAAAAGTAAGAGTAGGGTATAGCCATAGGCTCTGGTAATTGAAAATAATAAATGCCCGCACCTTGCCGAGTGTATTTGGAAATAGAGTCTAACGATAGGTCCCAGGAATAGAGTATATTACCTGGCGCCGGAGGTTGAATTTCAGTATTATATTCTCTAAGGATGCACCTTATTTTGCCAAAATTGGTGCGGTTCAGGAATTTGCCTATAGCAAAGCCTACCCCTAGCAAACGATTAATGCCCTTTTGATTTATGAAGGCTTGGGCTAATCCATTGTACCGCATTGCATTTGTGCCCGCAGGGTAACCAAATTGATTTTTCAATACTTCAGTATTTCCCTGAAAATGGCTTTTTATAGTGTCATTTTGGCAAATAGGCTTATCGGTACATCGGAGTGCTTCTACTGCATCGATTCTGCCTGCTCCTAGGAGTCCCCTTAAATGGGGAGGATTTTTGGCATCAATGTTAGTAGCTGTTGCCATAAGACATTCTTTTATTTGAGCCGGGGTTAATTGGGGGTTGTAAGCTTTCATAAGTGCACATAAACCTGCTACTAGTGGACTAGCCATAGAAGTGCCACCCTGTAAATCATAGGGGCGAGTACGGCTTGTAACGGTACTTACAATAATACCTGGTGCAAATACCGAAACCCAATTGCCGTAATTAGAAAAATCGGCTTTAGCATCATTTCCATCTGTGGCTCCTACTGAAACTACTGTTTTGTAAGCGGCAGGATAATAGGGGCGATTGACTCCATCGTTACCCGCCGCTGCCACTACAGTAATACCTGCTGCTGTAGCTCGTTCGATGAGTCGTTCTAAGAAAGAGCTGTAAGCAGAGCCCCCAAAAGACATGTTAACTACAGCCACCCGCTGACGAATAGCATATTCTAGCGCTTGTGTCCAATTTTGCATAGCTACTTTTTGCATTGTATCTGCAGCGCACTTGAGAGCCATAATCTTGCAATTATAGCCGATGGACGCTACCCCTTTACCATTATTAGTAGTGGCACTAGCAATGCCTGCTACATGTGTGCCATGAAAGAAATCGTTACGATTGGGTGGAGGATTGGGATTATTGTCATTATCTATAAAATCCCACCCGTGAATATCGTCTATATATCCGTTGCGGTCGTCGTCTATTCCATTGTTGGGAATCTCCTTGGGGTTTATCCAAATATTATCTCGTAAATCTTCATGGGTAGTAAGCACCGCATCATCAATAATTGCAATAACAACATCTTTTGAACCCCTAGTAATATCCCAAGCTTCTTTTGCTCGAATGATATCAAGATGCCAATGTACTAGATTGGGAGGATTAGCTCGTAAGGCACGGTAGTCATTAGGGGTGTGGATAGGCACGTAAAGAGGTTCTTGTTCTACAAGCTCAACTTCGGGTAAGGCCTTTAGTGCCTGTATGAGCTGAGCAGTTTTTTGTGGTTGGTTAAAAATAATTTTATAGTATGTTTTTAATATTGGGTCTTCTATAGTGCTAGCGGGCAAAAAAGATTGAAATTCAAATTCTTGTGCTAGTTGTTGTAATTTTTTTTCCAGCGTAGTTTGGGGTTGCATCTTCAGAAAACGGGAAGGCAAAGTAACTTGTGGTTTGAATTTCACATACAAGTGTCCATCCCAATATTCATGGAAGTAGTTTTGTCCCCAAGAGGGTATTAATGTAGAAATAAATGAATAAGTAAGTAGCAAGAACAGAGGGATGTTTAATTTTTGCATTTAATTAATAATTACTAAGGAAAATGATTAAAATGTAAGTTATATGAAATTTAAAGCTAAAGTTGTCCAAGCAATCAAGAGAAAAAGTGTTACATGCCCCTTTGGTATAGCTAAGGCTAATGTAAAAATATATTTTGTATTCAATTTACTCAAGTAGAATGGCATAAATGACTAGTCAAAAATTATGTAGGTTTTTGTTTTTGAATAAAAGTACGCAAAATTTGTAGAGCTGTTTGGATAACTAAAACTTTTTAATCTAAAAGAAATTTTTAGGAAAGAGTGGGGTTGCTTTGTATTTCTTTTCGGATGGTTTGAATAGCACTAAGGGGTAAGCAAGTGATGGTAGCAATAACTTCGTCACTTAGCCCTACCTTTATGGCATTGATCGCTGTCTCTCGCTTAGCCTGTTCAATTCCTTGTTCAATTCCTTGTTCAATTCCTTTTTTAATTCCCTGTTGATATCGAATATCTGTTTCTAAGTCATATTGTAGAGCCATAGCCTCCAGAACTTGAATAACTACTGGTTGTAAGTTACGTAGTTTGGATAAAATTTCCAACTGCTTGATATAGGTGGTTAATTGAGATTGGGGAAGAGAAAAAGAATACAATCGAACAATGATAGCTCGAGTAATTTGTTCTGGAGTTTGCTCTTCAAAATTGGAAAGAATGGCAAGTATAACTTCTTCTGGTGTGTTGCCTTGCAAAAAGATTGGGTAAGAGATAGTTTGCAAATCAATTAGATCGAAGGAGAAAAACCATTTTTGTCCATAAATGCTAAGTGGCATCTTAGGTTTAGAACTACCAATATAAATGACGTACTGCCTTACATCTTTTTCATATTTTCGGGAGAGTATAGCACAATATTCGTGGAGGCGATAGACCATTTTAGGATCATCGTAAGTTTGAATTTCTAGTTGTAAAATGAAGGATTGATTGGGGGTGTGTACAAGTTTCAGGAAATCGGGTTTTCTCTCAATAGTAATTTGTAAGTCGTCAGGAATTTCTTCAAGGTGGGTGTATTCCAATTTAATTATAGAGCGCAAAAAAGTAATACAAAGAACTTCTAAGTTTTGCTTAAAAATTTTATCAAAATCATGTGGCATGGGGGCAAAGGGTTTTCAAGTGCAAGCTTAGCAAAAGCTTATTGGGCTTAACTCAGCTGGTGGGGCGGAAAATCAAACCAAACAAAATTACAGGAACCCATTGTAACTAAACTCCACTCTTCTACGTTTAATTCTAAGCATACAATACCACAGGTAGGCATGATATTAATAGAATGCTGGCTTAAGTAGCCTACCATTTGGGAAATAGTAGGATTATGTCCTATTAACGCTACTACACTGTGCTTTTCATCAATTTGATTAATGATTTCATTAATCATTCGCGTGGAAGCATTGTAAACTTTAGGTTCTTTCACAAAAGTAATTTTGTTTTCAAGTCCCAAAGAAGCTATCATAATTTCAGCGGTTTGTACAGTTCTTACCGCTGGGCTACTGATAAATAAACTAGGTAGAATTCTCATAGAAGCTAACTTTTGCCCCATATGCTGCGCCTGGAGTTTACCAAATTCTGTAAGTGGCCTATTTTGATCTAGTTCCGTACTGCCTAAATTTTGAGCTTCGGCATGCCGAATAAGTAGTAAAGTTTTTTTTTGCCCCATTGCTACTAATTATGTTGCAAAATTAGGAAATTTTATGACGAATTGTTGATATTTATCTTACTTTTTTAGAGTTAGCCTGATGGTATCGCCACATTCTCAAAAATAGAAGCAATTTTTGCACTTAAGCTTTACAGTTTTGTAAGGCTGCTTATTTTTATGTATATTTACTTTAGAACAGGGGAGTTTATTTTAAAATTAATTAAAGCAAAGTGGTATGCTGTGCATTTTTTTTCTAGTTGCATTACTGTTTGTAGGGGGGAATAGTAGGCTACTTGCTCAGTCAGTAATAATAAATGAATGGTCACAAGGGAAAAATCAGTGGGGGATTGCTTTTGGTAGCAGGGTACCTATAGAGTCTTGTAGAGGCAGTGGTGAGTGGGTCGAACTTTTAGTGGTAGCCAACAATGTAGATTTAAGAGGATGGTACGTAACAAGGGGAGGAGATAATGTAAAATTGTTCCAATTTAGTAATCACGCGGACTGGGCAAACGTGAAAGAGGGAACTATTATTTTAGTTTATAATGGAGATGAGAGCCTAGATGGAATGAATTGCAAAGAAAGTTTTCCATCAGGTGGAAATTGTGGGGTAATGGTTTTTTCAAGTAAAAACTCGGATTATTTTAACCAATCTCAAACAAGATGGGGATGGGAAATTTTATCTCTTTTTCCTACTAGGATTCGGGAAAATACTATGCTAAATAACTTAAATCATTATCCTAAGCTATTTGACAAAAATGGTAGTGTGGTTCACGATTGGAGCCAGAATAACAGTCCTGCATTTTTAGCTAAAAGACCTAGTTGTGCAAGGGCGGAAGAATATTGCGGTGTACGCTTTCTAGGTGCAAGTGTAGCGGAAGTAAGTAACCCCAATAAATGGGAGCTTGTTTCTGGTGGTTATGGTGCTTACCGATGCAAAATGACTCCTGGCGCTCCTAACAAAGATGTTTGTACCAATACTAATAATGCCAATGAGGAGTGGATAGCTAGCATGCAAGATTTTCCTCAGCTTCCACAGGGCGTTGAAATAGCTGTTTGCCAAGGAGCTTCTTTTTCTATGAAGTTTGGGCCATTTAAGAGCAAGAATGGAGAAGAATTTTTATTCCGCTTTAAGAGGCCTGGCGGTAGTTTTTCGCTTGCAAGGCCGGAAGTAAATTTAAATATTACTTCTATGCAATATACTGATACAGGTACTTATGAAATAACTACTTGTAGACCTAATGCTTCCTGTACAGGCTGTAATCGACGCGATGGTTCTATTAGAATTAAAATGGCTTTACCACCCCCTAATCCTATTGAATTAAGTGGCAATTGGATTGCTTGTGAGGGAGGAAAAATTACTATGCATCCTAAAGACCCTCAAAGGAGTCCCATAGATCCTACTGCAGATTTTGAGTGGAAGGGTCCTGCAGGCTTTGAAAGCATGGCAAAAACGATTACTTTTGAGGATGAGCAAACCACTACTGAAAGAAGCGGTATTTATACTCTAAGTGTAATCGTTCCTGCTTGTTCTATAACAAGTAAAGGCGAAGCCAGGGTAATAGTTAATAAACAACCTAATATAGAAACCATAGAGGGGCCTAATGAAGTTTGCGAGGGGCAAGATTTGACTCTAAGCATTCCACCCTTAGAAGGCGAAGGAATCCAGTATGTATGGTATGGTCCTAGCGGCTTTCAAGATAAAGGAGCTCCTAATATCCACATTCCTTCTGTAACAACTGAACAAACAGGAGTTTATACGCTGGTTGTCGAAGTTCCAGGTTGCAATGGTATTAAAATAACCAAGGAAATAAAAGTAGTGAATGCTCCTTCTGTAATTGAAGTTATTTCTAACTCTC
>JANWXU010000154.1 GCA_025057395.1 Bacteroidia bacterium
CGGTGATGGAAGCAGGAAAGCCTCATGGTATCCTGCCTTGCGGGCTGGGTGCACGCGACACACTTCGTCTTGAAAAAGCTTATTGCTTATATGGAAATGATATTGACGAAACAACCTCACCCATTGAAGCAGGGCTGGGATGGATCACCAAGTTCACCAAAAAATTCATTCATGATGATTATCATAGAGAGCTGAAAGAAAAGGGAGTGCAAAAAAAACTGGTAGGCTTTGAAGTAGTCGAAAAAGGAGGCATTCCACGCCAGCACTGCGAAATATTCAATGCGAAAGAAGAAAAAGTAGGAACTGTAACATCGGGGACACACTCCCCTTCTTTAAACAAAGCCATAGGGCTTGGTTATATAAAAACTGCTTATACAGACCCTGGCACCGAAATACTCATTAAGGTGAGGGATAAATATCTTCGAGCTCAGGTAGTAAAAACTCCATTCTTGTAATGGTTATAAACCATATATGTCGAAACCGCCGGTAATAATCACACAAAACATTTGCAAGCGCTATTTGATGGGAGAAACTATCATTGACGCGCTCCGCGATGTGTCGTTGACAATCAGGAAAAATGAGTATGTAGCGCTGATGGGCCCTTCCGGCTCCGGCAAATCTACTTTGATGAATATTCTTGGCTGCCTCGATACCCCTACCTCCGGCTCTTATTTACTGAATGGCAAGGAGGTGAGCCAGATGAGCGATGACGAGCTGGCATATATAAGAAACAAAGAGATAGGTTTTGTATTTCAAACTTTCAATTTGCTGCCACGCCTTACCGCACTGGAGAATGTGGAGATGCCGCTGATTTATGCCGGTATTCGCTCCTCACAACGCAAGGCACGCAGCGAAGCGGTTATGGAATTAGTAGGGCTGAAAGACCGCATGCATCACAAACCTAATCAACTCTCGGGCGGCCAGCGCCAACGTGTAGCTATTGCCCGCGCTCTGGTTAATGAGCCTTCTATCATTTTGGCTGACGAGCCAACCGGCAACCTCGACACTAAAACCAGCGATGAAATCATGAGCATATTTGATGAAA
Organism: Bacteroidia bacterium; assembly: GCA_025057395.1. Taxonomy (GTDB): domain Bacteria; phylum Bacteroidota; class Bacteroidia; order J057; family JANWXU01; genus JANWXU01. The sequence goes on from JANWXU010000154.1 coordinate 1,046, forward strand.
TACACCGCAACGGCAATACAGTAATATTGGTAACGCATGAAGAAGATATTGCCCGCCACGCAAAACGAATAATCAGGTTGAGGGACGGCAGCATAGAAACAGATGAAAGCAATTTGAATTAACAAAAAGTACTTTTTCTTTATGCCGGGTGAGGGATGCGGAGGGCGCGAACGCAGTGAAGCGGCCGCGGGGGGGGGGGGGGGGGCGGGGGGGGGGGGGGGCGCGGGCCGCCCCCCCCCCCCCCCCCCCCCCCCCCCCCCCCCCCCCCCAATGATAGTTTCTAAAGGCTCTCCTCCTTGGGGTAAGGTAAATAGTGAAATTTGCGAGCCGGCAATGGAACCCATCGTAGCAGTAATGGTAAGAATTCCTGGATTACAACGTTCAAAAGTATTGCTAATAGGAGGTGATGGCGTAGGATTGCGAATAATAACTAAAGGTTCTCTTGTAGGAAAAGGGCAATTTTTAATAACGTCAAAAGTTTCTATGTAATAGGTAGTATTCTGGGTGATCTCTGGAGTAGTAATCGACTTAATTTCAAAAAGGCTATTATCTTGAGTAATAAGATTTCCTCCAACAAGTTCAGAAAATATTCGAATTCCTGTATTTGCATTCAAGGTAAAGGTCAGTGTAATACTTTGGTTTCCACAAACTGATTGATTAGGTAAAGCTGGCGGGGGAAGCATACTTAGCTCAGCCACTTCCACTACTACTTGCCTACGTGGAGGTGGAAGGCAACCTATTTGAGTTTTATTTGCCTCTACCCAAAAAGTAGTAGTTGTAGTAACATTGGTCACTGTAAAAACAGTATTATTACCTTGAGCAGTTTGTAATGGTGTGCCTCCGGTTTGGGTATTATAAAGACTTAAAATATCTGCACTGCTAGAGCTTACAGTAAAAGTAGCGTCCCCAGGCCCACAACGTAATATTCTTTCAGGAGCATTAGGAGTAGACGGCGGGGCTACTACTCCTAACCGAACGGGTATTCTAGGACTTTGACAGCCTGAAGTATTATCTCGAATAGCAATAAAGAACAGAGTATCGCGTCGAATTTCGTCTTCTAATACTAAATATGTTAAATTAGGCTCATCCTGGTAAGGAATAGAAGTAAAGGGACCCGTACTAGGGTTTTCATCCCTATAAAAAATCAACTCATCTCCCTTTAAGGTACCAAAATTTACAGTAAAAGTAATAGAGCCTGCTCCGCAGCGAGTTACGTTTTGCACAGTAGGCGTTAATGCGGCAGGTGTAGCACGCAGAGACTCTATCCACGCTCTATTTAGAGGTCCATTAGGTTGGCCGGGTGTTTCTCTTTGTTTATTCCAATTGGCTGCACTACTTATTCCATTTATCGTATTTCCTAAATAGCTTACCGATTCATTATCACTAGAAGGTCGCAGGCTATTTACAGTAAAGGCTGAATTATTATTCTGGTCCCAATCGTGTACTAAATTACCTTGGTTATCGAAAAGCGCAGGCGACTGTTGATTATTGCCATTTTCTATAAACACTCCCTCTGCCGGAAAAAGTGGTGGAACATTTGCAGCACCCCAATCTGAAAGAATAGCACCATCATTACTTGCTACAATTATGGTATAGTTACAATCTTTAGGGTTTCGATCGTCATTATTTATAAGTTCTGGAGGTAGACAGTCTGTTAAAATTGCATTTGATCCGCGGCTATTGTAGACCACTATAAGAGTGCCCTGTGGTACCCTTTGCCAAATAGGATCATCTAAGAACTGAAATAAAACCCTTCTCGGACCGCTTGCATTTATTCGAACCTCGTAGTTTCGCAAATCTACAGCTCCAGGTCCTACTACCAATAATTCTACCCACTCTGCAGTGCCAGACCTACAAAGTGCACTTCCTGCGTTTTGTCCTCCCTGTGACCACTCATTTATGATTACTTTAGGTTGTGCAAAGATATTCGAATCTAAAAACCAAAAAATGGTAATAATAAGCAAGGTAACTAGGCTTTGAAGCATTCGTTTTTTGAGCATAGTATTTTTTTTTCACGAATACAGTCTACTGTCATTAGCAAATTTATAAACGCAAGTCAATTTATTATAATCACCTTATTAAAATTTATAATTATTCAACTAAGTTCATCAGCCTATTATTCTTTAACTATTTAACTATATAAGTAAAATTTACAAGTTGACTCCATCCTATAAATTAATTTGGAGTATTTATAGTAAATTTAAATTATAACTAGTACGTCCAAAATGAAACAGGAAGAAAAAGAAGAATACCTAGAAATATTTGGAGCAAGAAAACATAATTTAAAAAACATTCACCTAAAACTTCCCTTAGGAAAACTAATCGTTTTTACTGGAGTAAGCGGTTCAGGAAAAAGTTCACTAGCATTTGATACCATTTATGCAGAAGGACAGCGACGTTATTTAGAAACTTTCTCCTCGTATGTACGACAATTTATTGGAGGACTACAAAGACCCGAAGTAGACCAAATTCTTGGACTTTGCCCTGTAATTGCCATTGACCAAAAAACTACTTCCCGTAATCCTCGCTCAACGGTAGGTACAGTTACCGAGATATATGACTTTTTAAGGCTTTTATATGCTCGTATTTCAGAGGCCTACAGCTACGTTACAGGTAAAAAAATGGAAAAACTAAGTGATGAGCAAATATTACGGAGAATCTTGGAAAATTACGCAGACCAAAAAGTAATAATTTTGGCACCTGTAGTACGTGGTAGGAAGGGCCATTATAGAGAAGAATTTGAAAAAATTGCCAAACATGGTTATAGCAAGGTACGGGTAGACGGGATTATACAAGAAATTACCCCGGGAATGCAAGTAGAGCGCTATAAGGTTCATGATATTGAAGTAGTAATTGATCGTTTAGTAATTGATTCAAATGCAGTTGGCCGCCTTACCCGTTCTATTGAAACAGCTCTGAATTATGGAAAAGGAAGTATGTTACTACTAAACCAAGATAATGGTCAACTTTCTTGGTTTTGTCGAGAACTTATGGATCCTGAAAGTGGAATTAGTTATCCTGAGCCTGAGCCTAATTTTTTTTCTTTTAATTCACCTTATGGAGCTTGTACTCAGTGCCATGGCTTAGGTCAAGTATTAAACATTAACGAAGCAACATTTATCACTGACCCCAATCTTCCCATTTCTAAGGGTGCCATTGCCCCCTTAGATTATAATATTTGCCAGGCTATTCTGCCTGTACTTAATAGACTTGCTAAAAGCTTGAAATTTAGCCTAACTACTCCCTGGAAAGATATTCCTACAAATATTCAGCATTTTCTCTTATACGGCAAACATAATTTTTCAATCCAAGATATACGAGGCTTTACTAAAGATTTTGCTGAGTGGGAAGGCGAATTTTTAGGAATTGCTAACTTTATTAAACTGGTTCACCTAAATAGTAGTTCCGAACAAGATAGGCAAATTACCGAACAATTTCTACAATACGATATATGCCCTCTTTGCCAAGGCTCAAGACTAAAAAGAGAAAGTTTATATTTCAAAATCGATGGCAAAAATATTTATGAATTGTGTTGCATGGATATTAGTCATCTACAAAAATGGTTTGAAAACTTAGAAACACGCTTAACCGAACGACAAAATTTAATTGCGGCTGACCTACTAAAAGAAATTCGTACCCGAATCGGCTTCCTTATGGACGTAGGCCTAGATTATCTTACCCTAGCACGAAATGCACAAACTCTCTCAGGGGGTGAAGCCCAACGCATACGCCTTGCTACTCAAATTGGTTCTAAGCTAATGAGCGTACTCTATATTTTAGATGAACCGAGCATAGGACTTCACCCAAGAGATAATCAGCGACTCATTCGTTCTCTTAAAAGTTTAAGAGACATAGGAAATACTGTTCTAGTAGTCGAACACGATAAAGAAATTATGCTAGAATCCGATTACCTAGTAGATATTGGTCCAAAAGCAGGAGAAAATGGGGGAAAAATTGTTGCTCAGGGTCCGCCTCCCGTATTCATGCAGTCTGCTAGTGTGACAGCTGAATATCTCTCGGGAATAAAAAAAATTAAAATACCCCAAGTAAGAAGAACTCCTCAAGATAAATTCTTAGTTCTCAAAGGCGCAAGGGGAAATAATTTGAAAAATGTAACTTTACGTTTACCTTTAGGATTATTTATTTGTATTACAGGCGTTTCTGGATCTGGTAAATCTTCACTTATTACCCAAACACTTTACCCCCTATTACACCAACACGCTTTTGGAGTCCGAAAGAATTGTTTGCCCTATGATAGTATTGAAGGACTAGAATATATTGATAAAGTAATTGAAATAGACCAAAAACCTATCGGGCGTACTCCTCGAAGCAACCCTGCCACTTACACGGGACTATTTACTCATATTCGTGAGCTTTTTGCTATGTTGCCTGAATCACAGGTACGAGGCTACAGACCGGGACGTTTCTCTTTTAACGTAAAGGGCGGAAGATGTGAAGCTTGTGGAGGCGCTGGAGTAAAAACTATTGAGATGAATTTCTTACCTGATGTCTATGTAACTTGTTCTGAATGCAGAGGACGTCGCTACAATCGAGAAACTCTAGAAGTGCGTTATAAAGGAAAATCTATTAGTGATGTATTAAACATGACTGTAAGCAATGCATTAGAATTCTTTTCGGCTGTGCCCCCGATTCGTAATAAACTTCAAACTTTAGACGAGGTAGGATTAGGATATATAAAAATTGGTCAACCTGCTACCACACTATCCGGCGGCGAGGCCCAAAGAATGAAAATTGCAGCAGAACTAAGTAAGAAAGATACAGGAAAAACATTTTACATTTTAGATGAACCTACTACTGGCTTGCATTTCCAAGATATTGAAATTTTATTACAAGTATTAAGCCGTTTGGTGGGTAAAGGCAATACTATCCTTGTCATAGAGCATAATTTAGATGTGATCAAGGTAGCAGACTGGGTAATAGACTTAGGACCTGAAGGAGGTGTACGCGGAGGTCAAATTGTTGCAGAGGGACCTCCTGAAGTAATTGCCCAATCTGAAAAATCCATCACAGGAAAGTACTTAAAAGCAGAACTTTTATCCTGTTAATTTCTTAAACGAATTAATAATTAAATAATAAACTAAAATAAAAAAGGCTGCCTTCAAGGCAGCCTTTGTGACTCAGAAACAAAACACTACCTAATTTGAATTCTCAAGCTTGCGATTGAATCACCGTGCTTGAGTTCTACTACATATACCCCTGCAGGCAAATCCAACTGCAAACCTAATATATTCGAACCCTCTTCTAACTCCCACAACCGGCCGTATACACTCCTACCACTTACATCATATACCCGAACCTCCGCCACCCCAGAACGACCACTCTCATATAACACCTCAAAGTGCCCAGAACTCGGATTCGGATATACCTTCAAGCTACTTTGTAAATCACCGCCTATCCTTGAAGAACCCGTCGTCATCGTCACAACCCCACTCCACTCCGATAGTCCAGCCCCACTCGATGAACAAGTACTACAATTGGTACGAACACGCACCCCGTACACCTTGTTAGGCTCCAAATTCTCTATTACCACCGTCCGGTTCGGATGCGGCACCAACACCTGTTGCCAACTACTAACATCACTCCCTATCAAACCATACGAAACTACATAACATACCGCACTGCCACTCAAAGGTAACTGCCAACTCACTACACCCTTATCACTCCCTTGACTTACTGCAGATATCTCTCGCGGCGAAACACATCCCATACTACAGTTATTCACCCGTACAGTAACTGTCCCCACCTGCGATGTACAACCATTCTGTATCACTACCACCGAATACACTCCCCCTTGCAAACTACTCACATCCACAATCTTTGGATTGTGCACCGTCGAACTAAAACCAGCAGGACCACTCCATAAGTAGCTCGCCCCTTGCTGCGGCGCCACCGATAGTGAAAGCTCTGCGCCTACACACACAGGACTGTTATGCAAAATCGAGCCTACCACCGGCACCGAATGAACTACCACTTGCACACTCGAAATCTCCGAACGACATCCATTCTGCGTAACATATACCGTGTACGTTCCACTATCCAACGTGCTCACATTGTTCCGTACAGGATTCTGTAAGCCCGAACTAAAGCTATTCGGACCGCTCCATACATAACTTCCTCCTACCCCACCACTTGCCTGCAACTGCAAGCTTTGACCCGCACACAACACCGATTGTACAGCACTCGCTACCGGAGCCATCGGCGTCTGACGAACCTGCACATTCACCACTGCGGGCGCAGAATAGCAATTCCCCACTACCGTCATCACCGTATATTCACCACTCATAGCCGTGCTCACATTCCCTATGCTCGGGTTCTGTTCATTCGAACTCCAACCCATCGGACCGCTCCACACATACGTAGCGCCCCCTACACTTGAAGCATTCAATAATAGCACTCTCCCACTGCAAACAGGACTATTGCTCGAAACCACTGGCGTCCTCGGACGAGGTATCACAGAAACCTCCACTTGAATCGGCTCCGAACCACACTCCCCTCGGCTTACTACTACCGTATAATACCCCCCTGCCGATAACGATACATCCGCAAGCTCCACCCGACGATCCGTCGAACTAAAACCGTTAGGACCACTCCACGAATACGTAGCTCCAGCAACCTCACTCGCCTCTAGTACCAAATTTTGACCTGCACACACAGGACTGTTCGACTGCACACTTATACCCGTTGGCGCCTCTAGAACTACTACATTCTTTGTTACCGCCAATGAACTACAAACTCCGTTAGTTGCTATCACCGTATAATTTCCTCCGTCACTAGGCGTAACTCCGCGGCGGCTAATACTGCTCCCTACAGCCCTGAAATTATTCGGCCCCGCCCAATGATACGTCAAACCTGCAACACTCCTTACCTC
>JANWXU010000155.1 GCA_025057395.1 Bacteroidia bacterium
TCATAGTCCTAATATTTTAATTTATGAATCTGCTGAAGGTAGCGCGGGCATTCTTTGTCGACTATTGGAAAATTCTCAACTTATTCCTGCTATATTACAGAAGGCTTATCAAATTTGCTTTTGTGATGAAAAAGGAAATGAACTACCTACCCCCCTAATTCCTGCTACCTATAACGATTTATTAAGCTATTATAACCAACGCTTCCATCACCAAATTGATCGTAATCTTATACGTGATTCTCTTTCTTTGTTGCACCAAGCGAAGTTACAAATTTTGACCCAGCCTGCTTTCAGTCAATACGATGAGCATTATCAGTCTCTACTCCGGGTTATAAACTCTAACAGTAATAGTAATACCCAACTAGAAAAAAAACTTATAGAATATCTTTACAGTAACGGTCTGAAATTACCCAATTTTGCCCGGTATAAAGTGCTCAATTGCAATGTGGAGTCTGATTTTTTTTATGAGCCTAATGTTTGCATTTTTTGTAAAGGACCTGACTTTCAAGAACATGATCTGAAAATAAGTACAAGTATGCTTAAAAAGAAGGGTTATCAAGTATTAGTCTGGAATTATCAAGAATCATTAGAAGATTTTGTTGCTCAAAGAGCTGATGTATTTATTAAAGTAAAATAGAAAAAATCATGGAAAAGTTATGGAAATGGACTGTAGGTAGTTTGGTGAGTGTGTATGGTCGTCCTTGTGTGGTTTATCCTAAAGAATTTGCAAAAGGTAGGAGAGATAATTGGGAAGAAGTATTTATTTTTCAGCCCATCGATGGAATTGCAGAAGAAAGGATAGGGCTTTATAGTCCCTATCATAACGACGATTCGTTTATTCAGGAGTATACTTTCCCTTTTCCTAGCGTCGAAGAGATAGGAAATTTGGCCTCTGCTCATTTACTTTACCAGGCTGCTCGGCTTTCTTCTAAGGAAGTGGCGGGGCCTTTTCGAGTGTTGGGCAAAATTAGTTTTCAGCCTCGGGCATATCAAATAGTGCCGCTTATTCTTGCGTTGCAGCAAGATCCTATTCGTTTACTTATTGCCGATGATGTGGGAATAGGAAAGACTATTGAAGCGCTACTTATTGCCTACGAACTTTTTTTGCGTAAAGAAATAGATCGTTTTGCTATTCTTTGTCCTCCCCATCTTTGCGACCAATGGCAAAGTGAGATTCAGTCTAAGTTTGGTATTTTTGCGCCTATTCTTCGTCCTGCTACTGCGGCTGCTCTTCAAAGAAAGGCCTCACCTTACCAAAGTTTGTTTCATAGCTTTGAGATTTTAGTTATTTCTATTGATTATATCAAAATGCCTGTTAAAGGGGAGGCTTTTGTAGAAAATGCACCGCCTCTTATTATTGTAGACGAAGCCCATACGGCAGCCCGCCCTGCTGATAGTAACCAAGAAATGCAAATGCGCTATTCTTTACTTCGTCAACTGGCTTCTCGGCCCGGGCAAAGCCTTATTTTACTTACTGCCACTCCTCATAGTGGTAAAGAAGAAGAGTTTTGTTCTTTATTAGGACTTCTACGCCCTGAATGGGAAAATATACAATTTTCTAACCTAGATGAAGCTGCTAAGCAGGCATTGGCCTCTCATTTTATCCAACGCAGAAGAAGCGACGTAATTAATTGGATGAACGAAAATACAGCTTTCCCTCAACGTATAACTCACGATTTGGTATACGAACTTTCAAAGGAATATAGTCAAATTTTTGTAGAAATATTAGAATATGCTAGGCAAAATATTTTAAGTGAAGAGTCTAATTCAAGCTATCAGTTTTTTCGCTACTTGGAGGCTATTGCCTTACTCAAAAGTATAATGAGTAGTCCTGAAGCTGGAGTATCTGCGCTAGAAAATAAAGCCAGTAAGATAGCGAGTTCTTCAATAAGTCAAGAAAATGCAGCTATTGTTGAAGCACAACTACTAGAAAAAAGTGATATTTTAGTTCAAGATACTGCTCCGCTATCTTTATTGTTAGAAAGTTCAGACGTAAGGGTAAAGAAGTGGTATGATTTTGCAAAGCGTTTAAAAAGCTTAGCTAACTTAAAGCATGATGTAAAAGCTCAAGCAGCCCTAGAGCAAATTACAACTTGGCTTGATAGCGACTTTCAGCCTGTTGTTTTTTGTCACTATATTCAAACAGCTAAATATTTAGGGGAGCTTTTCAAGGAAGTTTTACAACCCCAATATTCTGATTTACAAATAGAAGTTATTACTGGTGAGCTTAGCGATGAAGTCCGCAAGGAGAAAATTCGTAGCCTTATGCACGCACCAAAGCGCCTGCTCATTGCTACCGACTGCTTAAGTGAAGGAATTAATTTACAAGAAGGATTTAATGCTCTCATTCATTATGATTTACCTTGGAATCCTAACCGTTTAGAGCAAAGAGAAGGCCGTGTAGATCGTTTTGGGCAGTTTTCGCCTAGGGTAGAAATCCGTTTACTCTATGGTAAAAATAACCCTATCGATGGTGCTATTCTAGATGTTTTGATAAAAAAGGCGCGTGAGATCCGGCAAACTATTGGTATTACCGTTCCTTTTCCTGAGGATAGTTCCTCGGTAATGAAGGCTATTACTAGTGCTATCTTGCTTAAAGATTTTGAGATAGAGAAGCAACCTGACCTTTCTAGTATTTCTGAAATTTCTATTCAAAAGAAACAGATTGCCCAGGCTTACGAAGAAGTTATTCAAAAGGAACAAACTATTCGTAGTATTTTTTCACACAGCCAAATTAATGCGGAAGTATTACGAAATTTTTTAGAAGAGGCTACTTCTGCTACTGGCGGTGCCGATGATGTAGAAAAATTTGTTTTGCAGACTTTTACGTTTTGGGGCTGCGAAATAGAAAAGTTAGAAGAGTTCTTTGATAAAAATCCGGCTCAAATTCGATTATACCGGATTCATAAGCCTAATATGCCTTCCTTTTTTCAGGATTTTTTCTCAAAAAATGGCACATCGTTTCAAGTTGCCTTTCATGCTCCTGCTCCTAATGGGTACCAATTTATTGGGCGTAACCATCCCTTCATAGAAAGTCTTACCCTTTATTTACTCAATGCTACTTTAGAAAAAGAAGGAGAAATTTCAGATTTTCCTGTTGCCGCCCGTGCTGCTGTAATTAAAACGGATAGTGTGAATCTAAAAACTACCCTTTGTTTGCTTCGTCTTCGAAATGTTTTATACCAAAACAGGACTCTAAGGGAATATCTTGCCGAAGAAATAGTTTTTTGGGGCTACAATGGAGATATTTCTGATGGTAATATTCTTAGTCTTGAGCAAGCAAAAGACTTGTTTTTACAAGCTCAGCCTAAGCAAAATATTTCTTTGCAAGAAGCTCAGTTGTGGATGAGAGAAGAGTTAGAGGAAATAAAATCTAATTCTTTATTTAAAAGTCATTTTTTAGAAGTTACGGCTCAGCGTAGTAGGCGCTGGGCTGATAATCTTAATCAAGTTCGTAGTATATTCAAGAAGGGAGACCCTTACCGAGAACAATTTACTCCTAAAGAAAATAATTTTTTACCAGATCTTTTAGGGCTTTATATCTTATTGCCTTGCCCTCCTGCTAGCCCTAATTGATTCTAAATTTTTAAGAGTATTTACTTTTTATACGGTAGATAATGTTTTTGCATTATCCACTGTTTTTGTATTCCCTAAATAAAACTTATAAATCATTTATACGCTATAAGTTAATATGGATATTCAAATTATTGAGTCGTTGCTTTCCAAGTATCCGCAGCTTAGAATTTCTTTGGAGCAGCAGGGATATTTGACCCAGTTTCTTGCTGAGTTATTGGAGTTACAGAAGCGGGAGCAGTTGGCTGCTTCCAGGCAAGAGGTGGAGCCTAAGTTTCAAAGGATATTGAAGTTGATGGCGGTTCGTTTTAAGCAAGCGGATAGGAAATTTGAGCAATTGATGTTTGAGCTGCAGCGGCAAGGGCAAGAAATGCAGCTATTAGGTATTCGCTTTGATGGTTTGCTTCAGAGGTTAGAGCAAAATGATTTGAGGTGGCAGGAGTTGGGGCAGCGTTGGGAGCAAAATGATTTGAAGTGGGAAAAAGTTTTCCAAAGGTTAGAGCAAAATGATTTGAGGTGGCAGGAGTTGGGGCAGCGCTGGGAGCAAAATGATTTGAAGTGGGAAAAAGTTTTCCAGAGGTTAGAGCAAAATGAGCAGAAGTGGATAAAGCTAGAGCAAACTACAGAGATACTTCTTGCTAAGCAGGAGTATATGCAGCAAGAGATGCTGCTGCGTTTTGAGAGTCTTCAAAAGGAAACTAATGCTAGGATTGAAACTTTACGGCAAGAAACGAATGGTAGGATTGAATCTTTACGGCAAGAAACCAATGGTAGGATTGAATCTTTACGACAAGAAACCAATGCTAAGATTGCTGAAATCAATGCTAGGATTGATATATTGCGAGAAGAGGCTATTAAAAAGATAGAGGTTTTACAAGCGGAGATGAACCAAAGAATTACTGAAATGGAGGTTCGTATTGAAAGTTTGAAGCAAGTTACCAGCGCTCAACTAGAAAAAATTGAATCTCAAATGCATGCTTACCATCAAATTACTGATAAAAGAATGACAGATCTTTTTCAACAGAGCGAGAAAAGGACGAGTGATTTGTTTGAGCAAAGTGAAAGAAGGTTTATTGAACTTTACCAGCAGAGCGATAAGAGAATGTCCGATTTTTTTCAACAGACAGATAAAAGAATTGCGGATACGGCTCAACAGATTACTCGTATGCAATGGTTGATAGCTTTTTTAGTTACGGCATTAGGAGTTCTCAAAATTTTTACATAACAAAATACTCCTGGTTTTTGATTATATTACTTGCTTTGAACCTCGAAGAAGAAAGAACCCCTAAAAGCCAGTAATAAAATCGGTATATTTAGAATAGTATAAATTAAATAACATAATTGATACCTTTGTAATATATAATTTTTTTTAATAAAGTCTAATAACTTGCATTTAGTAATATTTTGTTTTATTTACTATAATTGCTTAAAAATTGACAAATAAATCTTAAATCTTTTTAATTACGTTGTAAAATGTCTTATACTACTGTTATTCCTAATAATTATTTTTTTTCCCAAGAAATTTTACAACTAATTCAGCAAGCTCAAATTGATGGACAAACCCCTAAAGATTTTGGCTATCCTAGCTTAGCAGAGCTCGAAAATCATATCCAAAGTGCTTTTCAGCAAACGCTCCTTGCTTACTCCCAATTCAAAATCTACCTTGAAGAAGAAGATACTAACAAAACTGCCCAACCTACCCAAGATTTTGCAATTGTTTTTCTTAAAAGTTTAGGATATACTCCCCAACGTTATCTAGCTCCTATAGTGGGCACTAACCAAAAACAATATTCTATTACCTATGGAGATCCTATTCGCGCAAAATTTCCTATACATATTGTACCGCATCTAGGTAAGAAAAATTCTCTAGATAGCCGCTTACACGACCGCTATACTCCCCACAATCTTTTACAAGAATACCTAAATACTTCCGAGCAGCTTTTTGGCCTTCTTACTAATGGAACTACCCTTCGCCTTTTGCGTCAAAGCAATCGTCTTGTGAATCCCCCCTTTTTGACGATTAATCTACAGCAAATGCTGGAAGAAGAAAAATTGGAAGAGTTTGCTCTTGTTTATCGCCTTTTGCATGTTAGCCGAGCTCCCCAAAGTATTGGTAATATTACCGAATGTTTACTCGAAAAATACTACCAAAAAACTGTTGAAAGTGGTAGTCGCATTCGAGAAAAGCTGGGCGAAGCTGTAAAACAAGCAATTATTCACTTAGCAAATAGTTTCTTAAAACATCCTGCTAATAAAATTTTGCGCCAACAACTGGCGCAAAGGACTTTAAGTACTAAAGAATTATATGCCCAGCTACGCCGCATTATCTATCGTATGCTTTTTCTTCTAGTACTTGAAGAGCGAAGAAATATTTTTCCCTCCACTTCTTATGAGGAAGAATTACCTTCTTATTTGCAGGAGATATATTACCAGTATTACAGCATAAGCCGCTTGCGAATTTTAGCAGAAAAAGAACTTTCGGCTTCTGCCTTGCGGCAAAGCGACTTTTGGCAGAGAGTATTGCAAACTTTCAAATTTTTTGAACCTCAAAACGACTTTTCTCCCTTAGGCATTGAGCCCCTCAATGGCGATCTTTTTAGTACTACTGCTATTTCAAATTTGCAAAATTGCCAGCTTACTAATAAAGATTTTATCCAAGTATTGCGCTACTTACACTTTTTTGAAGACGAAAAGGGTTATCGTCTACAGATTAATTATCGAGCTTTGGATGTAGAAGAGCTAGGTTCGGTATATGAGCGTTTATTAGCTCTGCACCCGATTATAAACGATAAGTTAGAATTTAGTTTTGACGAAGGTATGGAGCGCAAAAGTACGGGTTCATATTATACGCCGCATGATTTAGTAAAAGAGCTTATTCAATCGGCGCTTATTCCTGTTATAGAGGAGCGGCTCAAGGCACATGAGGGAGATAAGAAAAAACAAATACAAGCCTTAAGAGAAATTTCTATTTGCGATCCTGCTTGTGGTAGTGGCCATATGTTGTTAGAAGCAGCACGTACCTTGGCAATGGAAATTGCTAAAATAGAAAGTGGTGAAGAAGAACCGTCGCCAGAATTGTATCGTAGAGTTTTACGCCAAGTGGTACAAGAAAATATTTATGGAGTGGATTTGAACCCTGATGCTGTAGAACTATGTAAAGTGGCTTTGTGGCTAGAGGGGCATAATAGTGGTAAACCTTTAAGTTTCTTAGACCATAAAATTCGTTGTGGTAATAGCCTAGTAGGTGTAGTGAAACCTGAAGTTTTGCGAAAGGGAATTCCTTCTGCAGCTTACGAGGCAAAGGAAGGAGATGATAAAAAAATTTGTCAAAGTTTGAAGAAGGATAATCAAAATTATTTAAAGACTCGCCAAGGGACTTTAGATTTTGATTATAAAATAATAGAAGGAGAAATAACAGAGGCTTCTCAAGCCTACGAGCGAATAATTCATTTACCGCAGGAAAAATTAGTACAAGTGGAGCAGGTAGCTCGGGAGTACCGAGCTTTTCTTAAGAGTGAGATTTGGTATAAAGAGTGGCAAGCTTGTAATTTATGGGTAGCACCGTTTTTTTTAAGGTATACTTCTGAACTAAAAAGTGAAGAAATACCTACTAGCGAGCGCTTAGAAAAGTTTTTAAATGCTTCAGCAGTAAGTTACAATTTTATGCTCCAAAAGGCTAATAGTTTGAGCGTAGAATACCGCTTTTTTCATTGGTATTTAGAATTTCCTAATGTATTTACTAAGGGTGGTTTTGATGTGATGCTGGGAAATCCGCCATGGGAAGTACCCGAAGTAAAAGACAAAGAATTCTTTAAAGCTATACCCTCTATTGCCCAAGTTTCTCAAGCAAATATTCGAAAGAAATTGATTCAAGGTCTTAAAAATAGTCCAAAAGAGGACGAAAGAGAATTGTACCAGGAATATCTTAAGTCAATTACTTATCATGAAGCTTTTCGCCTTTTTTTGAGAGAGAGCAGTCGGTTTGATCTTACTTCCACGGGTCGCATGAATTTATACAGCATATTTGCTGAGCTTTTTAGTAAATTAATAGCTCCACAAGGTAGAGCAGGCTTTATTGTACCTACAGGCATAGCAACTGATGATAGTAATAAACACTTTTTCGATCATTTAATAAAAAATCAGTACCTAGTAAGTTTGTTTGATTTTGAAAATCGAGAAGGCATCTTTCCTGAAGTTCACCGCAGCTTTAAATTCTCTTTAGTTACTCTTTCACACAACAATTATTGCAAAAATGCACAATTTAGTTTTTTTCTTACCAATGTAAAGCAATTACAAGATAAGGAACGAGTATTTGAGC
>JANWXU010000156.1 GCA_025057395.1 Bacteroidia bacterium
AGGCATTCTTAATCCTACTACGGTAGGTCCTCATACAGTGAGTTGGCTAACCCCAGGGAATAAAACTGTTTCTTTATCTATTTCCTCTCCAGGATGTCCCCTTGCAACCGTTACCCAAGTGATTACTGTTAATCAACATACTAACTCCTTTGTGGTAAGCAACAATCCTATTTGCACTAATACCAACACAAATTTGACCTTTACGGGTGTTTCTTCTACAAGTACTAGTTTTAATTGGAATTGTGGTGGCTGCCTAGGGCTAACACAAGTAAATAATAGTGGACCTCATACGGTTAGTTGGAGTAGTGAAGGTACTAAAACAGTTACGCTGACTCTTACTACTGCTGGCTGTGGAAGTGCTACTGTTACTGTCTTAGTTACTGTAAATCAACACAATGCTGCTTTTTCGATAGGTGCTAATCCTCACTGTTTAAATAATTCAACTGCTCTTACTTTTAGTGGAACTGCAGTATCAACGACTAGTTATAATTGGAACTGTGATGGCTGCTTGGGTATAACAAATAATACGGTTGCAGGTCCTCATAATGTGTCGTGGGCTACAGTAGGTAATAAAACCGTTTCGCTGGCGCTTAATACTCCGGGTTGCTCCCCTTCTGTTGCGACGCAGGTAATAACTATAAATCAGCAGCAGGTGAGCTTTACTGTTTCAGAAACGCAACTTTGTACTGGCTCGACGACGCAGCTAACTTTCAGTGGTATAGTAAGCACAGGTTCTATATTTAATTGGGCTTGTGATGGATGCTCAGGTCTAACTGCGCCTAGCAGCAGCGGCCCTCATACTGTAAGTTGGACTTCTGCAGGAATTAAGAGTATTACTCTACAAGTAGCCACCCCAGGGTGTGGTGTACAAACCGTTACTCATGTGGTTACTGTATATGCTCCACCTACCTCCAACTTTTCTGTTTCTAGTAATCAGGGCTGTACAGGAGCAGCTGTTGTACTAACTCATCTAGGACCTCCTGCTGTAAATTATACTTGGAATTGCGATGGCTGCGTAGGAGCAAGTTTATCAACTGCAGGTCCTCATACTGTAAGTTGGAATACAATAGGAGTAAAAACTTTAACATTACAAGTTAGCTCGCCTGCGTGTGCAGCACCTAACCCTACTACAGTACTGGTTACTATTAATCAGCACCAAGCTAGCTTTACTGTTCAGAATAATCCGGTTTGTGTAGGACAAAACACAAGCCTAACATTTAACGGTTTAGTAACAGGAACGCTTACAACTTACAATTGGAACTGTGACGGGTGCAGTAATCTTACCAATCCTACTAATCAGGGGCCGCATTCTATTTTTTGGAATGTAGCGGGCATACGAACAGTTACTCTTACTCTTAGTACTCCCGGCTGCAGTCCATCAACTGCTACGGTTTTAATTACAGTAAATGCTCAACCTTCTTCTACTTTTAGTGCTTCTTCTTCAGCTATCTGTGTAGGAAATGATGTTACTTTAACTTTCAACGGTACGCCGGGCGTTAATTACGCCTGGAATTGCGATGGTTGCAACCAAACGCCTACCACCGCTGGTCCACATGTAGTAAGTTGGTCTAGTGCAGGTACTAAAACCTTAACTTTGTTAGTTTCATCGCCTGGCTGTGCGCCCTCAGGCATAACTACCACAATAGTTACTGTTTACGCTCAACCTACCTCCGTGTTTACTGTTTCTCCCTCGCCTACTTGTGTAGGAGCACCTACTACTATCACTCACCAGGGAGTGGCAGGTCTAACTTTTACATGGAATTGTGACGGCTGTAATGCTACACTTACTACAGCAGGACCCCACCAGGTAAGCTGGAATACGCCGGGCACAAAAACGCTCTCGCTTGTTGTTGCTTCTCAGGGTTGCCCGATTTCAACACCTACAAATGTAATAGTAATTGTGAATCAACAGCAAGCAAATGCTACTGCTTCTCAAAATCCGGTTTGCCTCAATCAGAATTCAACGCTTAGCTTTGCTGGTACTGCTTCTAATGGAACAGTATATAATTGGAGTTGTAATGGTTGTACAGGTATTGTTTCAACCTCTACAGTAGGGCCCCATACAGTTTCTTGGTCTACGCCGGGCACTAAAACAGTAACTCTTTCTATTTCTACTCCGGGTTGTACGCCTGAAATAGCAACTGTTTTAGTAACCGTAAATGCGCCCCCTACTGCTAATTTCAATATAAGTGCTACTACTATTTGCGAAGGAGCTACTACACAGTTAGCTTTTACAGGGGTGCCAGGTTCTTCTTATAATTGGACTTGTGATGGCTGCATTGGCATAGCTAATACTGTAGGTCCGCATGTAGTAAGTTGGACCACTTCGGGTACAAAGACTGTAAGTTTAGTGGTTTCAGTGCCTGGTTGCTCTCCAAGTACAACAGTTACTGCCTTGGTAACTGTTAACCAACCTCCTACAGCAGATTTTGATATTTCTAATAACCCTATTTGTGTACAAACGAATACTCAACTAGCTTTTGTAGGGGTACCAGGTTCAAGTTATCTGTGGAATTGTAATGGTTGTAGTGGAATTAATGTAACCAGTGTTGGACCTCATACTGTTAGTTGGGCAACAGCAGGTATCAAAACAGTTTCTTTACGCGTAACTACACCCGGATGCCCCCAGGTTACTCAAACTGTTTTAGTTACAGTAAATAATGCTCCTACTTCGACCTTTTTTGCTAGCAATAGTGTAACTTGTGTTAATACTCCTATTGTTGTTTCTTTTGCGGGTGTTGCGGGCACTACCTATACTTGGAATTGTGGCGGATGCTCAGGGGTAATTCCTGGTACTGAAGGCCCTCATTCTCTTTCTTGGTCTAATCCTGGTTTAAAAACTATTTCTCTTACAGTGGCTTCTCCCGGGTGTTCACCCTCGGCGGTAACTACTGTAACAGTTCAAGTAAATGCTACACCTACTGCCCACTTTACTCTGAGCCATTCACTAATTTGCGTAAACACTTCCGTTGTAGCAACCTTCACTGGGGTAGCTGGAAATTCTTATAATTGGAATTGTAATGGTTGCCTTTCAGGCAACCCGGCTACCATTGGTCCTCATTCTCTTAGTTGGAATACACCAGGCGTTAAAACCATTACTCTAACGGTAGATCAAGTTGGTTGTGTAAGTGCTACTGCTACTCAAGTGGTTAGTGTGAACCCTGTACCTACAGCTTTAATAAGTGCATCGCATTCTACTACTTGTGTGGAATCGAATGTAGACTTAAGTTCCGTAGGAAGTGTTGGAGACGTTTTTTCTTGGAGCTGTGACGGATGCAACGGTTTAGTGCCTAGTTCTGCTGGTCCCCAAAGAATTAGTTGGTTAACGCCGGGTACAAAAACAGTAACCTTAACTGTAAGTAATTCAGGGTGTAGCACTCCTGTAACTCAAAATATAACTTTAGTAGTGACCCCAATTCCTAATCCTACTTTTGTAATAAGCACTAGTCCTATCTGCATCAATCAAAATACAACGCTTACTTTTACGGGCAGTGGTGCTACCACTTTTAATTGGAATTGCGATGGCTGCCAAGGGCTAGTGCCTAACATTGTAGGTCCGCACTCTGTTTCTTGGAGTGCTCCAGGAATTAAAACGGTAAACCTGACGGTTAGTGCAGTAGGGTGTCCGCCTTCAACTTTTACTCAAACAGTTATTGTAAATGCACCGCCTGTTGTTAGTTTTGATCCTAGTATTAATCCTACTTGTATAAATACTCCAACTGTTTTGGGCTTTAGTGGAAGTGCGGCGCCAGGAGCCATATACACGTGGAGTTGTGATGGGTGCGGACAGTCTTTAGCAGGTCCGGGTCCCCATTCGGTAAGTTGGTCTAGTATAGGAGTAAGGACCGTTAGCCTAACGGTGCAAAATTTAGGATGTGCTCAAACGGCAACCGCAACTCAGCTAATAACTGTTAATCAGCAGCCAGTAGCTGCTTTCACAATTAATCCTACAACCTTATGTGCTGGAGCTACCGCAGTAGTTACCTTTACTGGAACCCCAGGCCAAGTCTATAATTGGAATTGTGATGGGTGCACCGAAACGCCCACAAGCATAGGACCCCATAATTTGGTTTGGCTTACCACAGGCACAAAGACAATAAGTTTAAATGTTACTACTCCCGGTTGTCCTCTTTCGAATACAGCTACACAAGTAATAACTATCAATTTAAACACTTCTACATTTCAGGTTTCTAAAACAAATGCTTGTGTAAACGAAGTTGTAACTTTAACTTTCACTGGAACACCAGGTAATACTTATACCTGGAATTGTGATGGGTGTAGTGCGAACCCTACCACAGTGGGGCCTCATCGCATACATTGGAATACGGAGGGTATTAAAACTTTAACCTTACAGGTAAGTAGTAGTGGCTGTGTATCTGATGTTACTACTGTTTTAGTTACTATTAATCCTATTCCTACGAGTACTTTTAATTTTGCTACTTCCGTTTGTGTAGGAGAATATGCTACTGCGGAATTTACTGGTACCCCAGGTAACGATCCTACTACTTATAGTTGGAGTTGTGATGGATGTGACGAAGGTATTGCTCAGACTGTGGGTCCACATAATATAAAGTGGTCTACGTCAGGCACAAAAACCCTACGTTTACGCGTAATTAGCAATGGCTGCTCTTCTAATATACATACTCATACTGTGACCGTTCACCCTAGGCCGGTTGCTAATTTTAGCGCAAGTGGACCGGTTTGCATAGGCGCACTTTCGAATTTAATATTTACAGGAAGTTTAGGCACTTCTCCTTCTGTATTCACCTGGAATTGTGATAATTGTGAGCAGGGTTTACTTAGCGGGCAAGGTCCGCATCAAGTAAGCTGGAGTACAGCAGGTATCAAAACTATAATGCTCCAATTAGCAAGTAGCGGATGTAGCGCTGTTACACCGGCTAGTGTTTTAGTAACTGTTCTCCCTACTCCTACAAGTAATTTTACTGCTAATCCTCTTGCTATTTGTTCTCGCAGTTCTAGTAGTAATATTTTTACTGAGCTTACTTATACTGGCGTTTTTCAAAATACTCCTGTTTTTACTTGGAATTGTGATAATTGTGAGGGAGGAATTTCGAATACAATAGGGCCCCATCGTGTAAGCTGGTCTACGCCAGGCATAAAAACGGTTACTTTGCGAGTAAGCAATACGGGAGAAAATACGTGTACTTCTTTACCTACAACGTTATTAGTTACAGTGAATCCTACTCCCACAAGTGTATTTTCTGCTTCTTCTGTAGATATTTGTGCAGGCTCTTTTACTACGCTTACTTTTGGAGGCCAAGCACAAAATGGTGCTCAATATTTTTGGAATTGTGATGGCTGCGTAGCTCCTGCTTTGGCAGGACCAGGGCCCCACACAGTAAGTTGGAACACACCTGGTATAAAAACAATTACCTTGAAAATAGAAAATCCGGCGCCTACGCATTGTAGCTCCGCTATTACAAGTGTTTTAGTAAATGTGCGGCCTTCGCCTGCAGCGCCTAATCCGCGTTCTAATTCTCCTGCTTGTGCTTCAGGAGTATTAACGCTTACCGCAGACCTTACACCGGGTGCTATTTACGAATGGCGCGGACCTGGGGGTTGGACCTCTGCACGTGCAACCCCTACTCGCAGCGGCTTGACTCCCTCGGCAGCGGGGGTATATACCGTAACTGTGAGTTTGGGTAGTTGTAGTGTAACAGCTACTACTAATGTAGTAGTTAATTCTGCCCCCGTAGCACCCAACCCTACAAGTAATTCTCCTGTTTGTGAAAATGGTCTACTGAGTTTAAGTGCTACAGCTTCTCCGAATGCCGAGTATGAGTGGAGCGGCCCTGCGGGTTTTTCCTCTAGCTTACAAAATCCTTCTATTACAGGCACAGAGCTAACTACTGCTAATAGTGGAATTTATACAGTGACAGTCAAAGTACCTGGTTGTGCTCCCCGTTCAGGCTTTGTTACAGTACGGGTGAATAGTGCGCCCTTGCCTCCCAATCTCCCTTCAACCCTTCAACTATGCTCAGGCAACACTTTGAATATAAACCCAACTGGTACTTTGGGTGCTACTTATGCATGGAGTGGACCCTCTGGTTTTACTTCTAGTGAGTTAGTTTTAGTAAGGAACAATATTACTACGAGTATGGCTGGAACGTATGTTTTAACTGTTTCTGTGCCTGGATGTCCGGATGAAGTGGGTGTGACTACTGTAGGTATTGATGAAAGTCCGAATTTACCACGCTTACAGCATAATGGTCCTATTTGCGAAGGGCAGGAGCTTCGCTTTACTACCGTGCCTACAGCAGGAGCTAGTTACCTATGGCTAGGTCCTAATAATTTTACTGCAAATACTTCAAGCATTTCCATTCCTAATGCTACTACTGCGGCTTCTGGATTTTATTCTTTCCAGGTAACTTTAGGTAATTGTACCCTTTCGGATACAGCCACCGTAATTGTAAGCAAGGCACCTGAAACTCCTGTTATCACCACTAGTACTTTGCCTATTTGTGCAGGTTCCACCTTGAGCCTCACTGCTTCTACTATTCCAGGAATTACATATACTTGGAAGGCTCCCGATGAATGGACTTTTACTTTTAGAAATACTACCAACCAAAGAACCAACATTCCGGTGCAGAGAGAAGACATTCCTATTTCTGCAAGTGGAATATATACTTTGGTAGCTAGTTCGGCAGGGTGCCCAAGTACTTCAGTGACGGTCAATGTAACGGTTAATCCTAGACCCGATACTCCGAATATAATGCCCGTTGCTCCAATATGTAGTGGAAATCCTATTCGATTAGCAATAAGAAATCCTATTCCTGGTATTACGTATAGTTGGAGAGGACCCGCTGGTTTTAGCTCTAGTTTGGTTAATCCTACAATTAATAACGCTACAGTAAACCAAGCTGGAACCTATTCAGTAAGTGCTATATTACAAGGTTGTACTGCTCAATCAACAGTTGCTGTAGTAGTCAATGAACCTGCTCCCGTTCCTTCTATAAACAGCAATGGACCCGTGTGTGTAGGCGCTACTCTTCAATTTACTTTATCTAATCCTGTTAATTATGCTACTTACGAATGGCAGGGGCCTGCTTTTTCCGCGCCAACTTCTGAACTTAATCCTGTAATTCCACAGGTGTCTTTAAGCACTTCGGGTATTTACACCCTGGTTGTACGAGTACCTGGCTGTGCAGAGCAACGCTCTACTTTAACTGTAGTTGTTAATCGCTTGCCGGGTATTCCTACTACTCTTAATTTAGAGCGGTGTAGCGGGCAAGCTTTTGTATTTACTGCTACTATGGGCTTGCCAATTGGCAATGAAATCCGCTTATATGATAGTGCTCAGCAAACTATTATAACTTCGGATAATACTCCTCCCTCTTACACGCTTAATGTTGGTAATATAACAACCACTACTACCTTTTTTATATCAGCGTTTAATTCTACCACGGGCTGTGAAAGTGAAAAGCGGCAAGTGATAGCTCGCGTTAATGAAATACCACCTGCGCCAAGAGCATTTGAGGCGGTGAGGTGTAATCCAGGTATAGTTACTTTTATGCCAGAAGTGCCTGGTGAACCTAGTGGTGTAGGGGTTCGCATCTACGATGAGCAAGGAGCATTAATTACCTCAGATATAGAAGTTCCCTATGAATTGCCGGTGTATATTGCTACTACTACAACTTTCTATTTGGAAAGCTTTTTTGTAGCAAGTGGATGTGAAAGTAATAGTCGAACTGCTGTGGTAGCAAGTCTACGAGAGCAGCCACTTCCCCCTACCAATCTGAGTACTCGTCGGTGTGGGCCAGGTAGTGTAACTATAAATGTTTCTTCTGGTATACCAGCAGGCGCGGAGGTAATGCTATTTGCTGAT
>JANWXU010000157.1 GCA_025057395.1 Bacteroidia bacterium
AGCAAGTAATGAGCAATTGAATATAGTTGCGGAAATACAATGCCTACAGGCTCATTACCCACTTTTGTCTTTAGAGAAATTAATCAAAGCAGCTACTTATAATGGGGCTAAGTTTTTGGGGCTTGAGAAGAAAATAGGAGAAATTACTATCAATAAGGCTCCGGGCTTGGTAAATATCTTTCCTTTTGATGCTAATAATAAAAGAATTCCTTCCAATGCTCAAATTCGAGTTTTAGTGCCCGCTTGTTTTGATTAAATTTTACTGGGTTAATTGGTAAGTGTAAACATTACTTGTACACCTACTGCTGTAAAACTGGTAGGGAAGGAAGTAGAAATTTTAGGTCGTGTAAGATTATATTCTACATATCCTCGCATAGTAAGTTGGGCACTAAGTTGATAGTCTAGAGAAGGTTTGATTACCATATAGTAGGTACCTTGTGTAGGCACTGTTTGAGGATTATCTAAAGTTCGATTAATTGTTACATTATCTCGAATTGAAAAATCAAATCGAAAAGTCATACTATTCTTTATATCGATAGCTTTGCCAAAAATAATCAAGGGTTTAAGAAATTTGTCTTTTCGAAAAGCCACATTAATTGCAAATTCAGTATTACTTGATTCTGTTACCTGCCGCGAGCCTATGTTAAAAATGATATTACGCGTGCGCTTAAAATCAATACCTGTAGTTAGACCGTTCTTCCAGGAAAGATTAATACCCAGGATGGGAGCAAAAGTTTCATTAATGGTGATAGATGTGATGTAATAGACAGGCTGGAAATTGACTACAGGTAGGGGCGAAAAAACAATTGTTCCTGCCGAATCACGTTGTTGTATTCCCTGGCCTTCTAAGACAAGATTAGTACCATAAAGTTCTTTGCTATCTGCAAGAGCTTCTACGTTTAGATTGTAAGTATAAGAATAATTGCTACGATAAGAGTGGCGTATAGTAATAGATTTAAATATTTTTTTGAAAGGCTCTAATTCTGATAAGCCATTATAGTTGATATTCCAATTGGGAAAAGGAAAAACAAAAGACCTTTTATGAAAGGGAATGAGATTAATATTTTCTACGCTATAGGGTCCATAAGCTGCTAAAAAAGCAGGTACTAGTACATCCGTAGATGTGCCGGTATAGCCGTTCCAGTATTGGGGGCTTCCCCTTGTGGGACGGACCTGTCCATAATTACCACTATTAGGGTTACCCGAATATTTTACCGAATCTCCAATTACTCTTTGCCAGATTTCTGCATTTTGGTTTCGCAAGCGTGTAGAAATGATTTGTCGATTTTGGCTAAATCTTTCAAAAACAGCATCTGGACTGCTGAAGGCAGTACCTATGGAGAAAAAGGACATACTAAAGGAGCCATTTACAGCCCTATTAAAAACACCAGGCTGTGTGCCACTTGCAAAATTAAGTACTGCACTTTCTGACTCCGAAGTTTGACTTTCAAAAGTTAGGTCTACACGAAATCCCTTAAATAGCGTAAGAGATGTACGCATATTAAAATTAGTACTATGAGTTTGTCGAAAGGGAGTACGCATGGTAGTGTCAGTAGAAAACCAAGCATTATTTAGAGCTTTAGAAAACCAACGTCCTCCCCCTGGAATCATCTTCCCTTCGGGGCTGCGAGTTACTAGAGTTGGTTGACCTCCGAAAAGGGCAAAATCTAGACCAGGAGCTGTACTTCGTCCTATAATTTTGCCTTGTTCATTGCGGCGTGCATACCCAAAATCTAGACCAAAGTTATCAGTCTCGGGCATATAGCCTGGTAGGTTTGTACCTTGGTTGATATTGTAGTTAATATCAATACTTTGAATACTGAGCATCCAGCTAGCTAATAATTGACCCACTCTTTTAAGGGCTACAATTAGATCGTCTCCTTCTTTACGAGTACTATCCGAAAGAGAAACTAGTGTTTTTTTAGGAATAGGTTTGAGTAATTTTTTTTCGATAAAGGGGAATTTTTTATATAGGCGGGCAAGTCCTAGCTGAACATTAGGCGCTATCATTCGAGTATTGTTAATGATATTTCCTAAGTTTTGGTTTTGAAGGGGAGCGGCTTGCCACGTAAAATTAGTAGTGTAATTTATGGATGCATTGATCCAATCAATAGGCCTGATTTTATCAAAGGGGAGGCGGTAATTGATATTTAAACCTTGCTCAAAAGTAGTATTTCTTCCCATAGAAATGAGGCTATTACGTCGATAGGTACGAATAAGTTTGAGGGAATCAATTCCTTCGGCATAGGTAGCATCTTGCCAAATGTCCCCCTCGGGGTTCTGGCGTATCCAAAAGAAACTGCGCCAAAAAAGTCTTCTGTGCTCTTCTGAAATTCCAGGTCCTCCGCGTGGCTCATCCACACGGCTCAGGTTTCTGGCTGTGTAAGTTAGATTAATACTTTGAGTAAGGTCCCAACGTAAATTATAAGTTCTAGTAATTGTAAAATCTTGAATGTAGGTAGTAGGAGGAACTACAGTAGGATCAGATGAAATAGCCCTTAGGCGTTGAGCTTCGTACACTCTGACACCTTCTATTCGTAAAGCAATAGTCCTAGGTAAATACATGAAGTTAATATCAGATATGAGGCGTATGTTTTTTACCCATCCAAAGGGCTTTATTAGTTTAGGGTTAGCATTGTAATTATAGCCTATAGCTGCACGCCATTCCTGATTGTGACGGAATTCCAGTTGGGCATTCCTTGCATATCTATCGCTGTAAGCATAGGTAAAGGCAAAATTTTCGATATCCCAGAAATCTTTACGTGCTTTTTGATTAACGTATATTTTGCGAACATTAGTGAAAGAATAGCTATAGTTTCTTTGATAATCAATGCTTTGCTTTAGCTTGTCTTCTCTAGTGCGGAAGCGAGGGTCTTTACCTCTTTCTGCGATTATAGTAGTGGTTTCAAGTTTTACGTCGGCATCTAGTGGGTCATAAAGGGGAGTAATAGTTCGCTCGCCATAGTTGAAGTAAAAGGGAATTTCTAAACCAAAAGTTTTAGGAAAGAGTAGGCCCGCTTGCAAAGTGGTAGCTATATCGTAACGCCAAATATATTCCAAACTTCGTTCGTTAATTCGTTTTTCTATTCCTCCAAAGTAAGGAGTGCTGTATTGAGCTGCTACTGAAACATTTCCTAGATCTGCTAGTTTTACATTAAGGCGGCCATTAGCAGCGTAGCCGGGTTGCGAAATATAATCCGTAACCCGAATTTCGTTTACCCATACTTCTACACAAATGTCTCTACCATCATCTTTAGGGTTACGAATTCCTACTACAATATTACGAATTTGGCTAAGCATAGGGTTTCCGCGCACATATATGATTTCTCGTTTTTGAGGGTTAAGTACGTAAGCAAAGCGGTTCTGAAAAGCGGCGCCCCTAGCCGGGCCAGCAGGTAATTGTAAGTTGCGCTGATATTTGGCTTCATTCAGCTTTTCAAGCTCTATTTCGATGTTATTACGCCAAATGTTAGCTTGGCTTTGGTCTCCTGGCGTGGAAGGGCAAAGAGGTATTTCGTATTCATAATAATTTTCTGTAACATCAGAACCAATTCGAATGAAAATAGTAGCATCAGGGTTAGAAGGCTCACAATCATTTAGTATACGAGTATTAGCAGGAAAAAATTCTGGTTGTTCGGCGTGTACCCAAAGCTTTAACTTTTGATAGTTTCGCAAATCATAATTGATGGCTCGAAAGGCGCCCTTATCGTCTCCATCGGCAAGACGGCACACTTTCATTACCATAGTCTGTTCGTTCATTTGGGGAGGGGGACCAATGGTATTAGCAAAGTTCTTAGGCGGAACAATTCCAGGGGGGTAGTCGTAGTTGAAAGGTTGACGAGAACTATTTTCCCATTTATTAAGAGTTCCTAATTCAAAAGTGCTATTATCTTCCATGCTGCTTGTACCTTCCCCTTTAAGGCCTAAGGAATCTTGGAACACACGCCATTGAGTAGCCACTAATTCGAACTTAGCAAAGCGCATAATTACTTCCTGTTCGAAATTAGTAAGGTAGAGGCGCATGAAATACATAGCCTTAAAATCATCAATATTATTAATAGCCTGCGCTACTTCTTTGCGAATAGGAATTCGAAAGAGGTACCAGGTAGCTTTACCTTGTTCGCCATTAGGAAGCTTGGCTTCTGTATCTCTTTTATCTACAATAAAATTAGTACCTACACGCAACTTTTCTCTTTTGATATCTATTTTCCACTCGAAGTATTGCTCCCTATCTCTAAAGTTTAGGGTGCCATCGCCATTAATATCTTCGTTATCAGGGTTGGGAGTAGCAGAGCGGTTAAAGGCTTCGCCGGGAGTATTGAGGGGAGAATTTCCTTCGAGACCATTATAATTGGTGTACCTTTGAATAATAGCAAAAGGACTGGTGCGATCAATATTAATAGGGTCTCTAAAAAAGCGATAGTTATCAGAACTTGGGTCATTGATACACTGTTGGAGAGCTTGCTCATTTAAGCCGGCTGCTCGCAATTTTTGAAGGTAGGAGCTAAAGTATTTTCTTTCATCTTCGTCTCGTAGACCATCAAGACCAACATCTTGAAATTGCCGTGCATTAGGGTTGTTATCGAAGGCGATAGTAGGGTTAAAGGGTGAAGGAATTCTAGCCCAGGGCGTAAGAGTAAGATTTTTATTAAGGGCATTATCTTCAGCATTCGTAGGTAAGCCGTTTTCATAGCTTCTTTGGCCGTCAGGCAAGACATCTTCACTAATGCGTCCGAGATTAATATACATTTCGCCTCCTTTATGTTGCCTTAAGGTATCCATCAGGAAGGGGTCCATAAGCCAAAATTCAATAAAGGTAAAATTAGCAGCTTCGAAATCGATATTGGTAGCGGTTCTTCTCATAATTCCAGCCCAATTATAACGAGGGTTTTTAAAGGTACCATCGGGATTGAGACGGGCAGGAGAAGTTTCGTAGTTATAAGGACCCCTAATTTGAGGTTGATAGTAAAGATCAAAGGTAAAAAGGGGTAGGGCAATTGGATTAGTAGGATTAGGAAATACTTCTAAGCGGTCTACGCGCCGTGAATATGGCCAATTAAGGGACACAGACTCCTTGGGGTCTAGATTGAATAAGTTAGACTGGTTGTAAAATTGTGGATCAATTTGGTACCAAGAGAGTTTAGCACGGTTATAACCGGCTCCTAAGGTATCTGGCGAGGGGCGACGCCCTGGTTCTTGAAAAATAGGACTTTCTCTAGGAATAGAAGCTAAACGCCATTGCGAAGAATTCATCAAATCAATTACTTGGCGAGTTCCTTCAAAATCGTCTATATAGGCTACTCCGGTTTCAGTTTGGTTGGCAACCCCTACCAAATTAGGGCGTAGCGGAAGAAGCTGGGCAAACTCGCCATTAAACGTGATTTCAGAAGTTGTTTTGGTATTATAAAAAGGTAGTTTATCAAGTAAGTTAGTTAAAAAGCGAGATTCTTTACGGAAACCTCCATCGATGCCCCATATTAGGTTATTTATAGGTTCATTCCCTATGGTTAATTTAGGAGTAATTGTTCTTTCATTAAGGCTAAGAAGGGTGGCTCCTAGCTGAAAATCTTTGTGAAAGTTAAAATCGGCTCTTGTTCCAATCATAGTTTTTTGGTCGATTCCAAAAAGGGTGGTGGTTTCAAAAGTGACTCGTATATCTTGCCCAGAGCTAAGAATACCAGGGTTTAATATGGTAACCTTCCCGGCAGTATAATCTACTGTATAATCTACGCCTGGTTGTAATTGAGTGCCACCCGCTGTTACTTTAACACTTCCCTCCGAAACATTGATTGTATTAAGCATAATCTCAGAACTAGTAGTACCTGCAGTTTTACCCTTAAACTTATAGCGGTTAAGGTTAGGGTAGTACTGTTCGGCGTCTACTTGCGTAAAGCGGTAAAGCTGGGGAAAGGCAAAGCGTGCTGAATCATCGCGGTTATTAAGTTGGCGGCTTAAATAGTCTCCAAAGGGTTCGAGTACTGGAAAAATAA
Organism: Bacteroidia bacterium; assembly: GCA_025057395.1. Classification (GTDB taxonomy): domain Bacteria; phylum Bacteroidota; class Bacteroidia; order J057; family JANWXU01; genus JANWXU01. The sequence goes on from JANWXU010000157.1 coordinate 5,991, forward strand.
TAAGCCCTCTATCAGGAACCACGGTAACACCTTGCATAAAATCAAAGCGGTTATCTTGTCCTACCTCGTTGTTATTAGTTCGTGCATCTAGTGCGAAAACTTGCAGTAAAGGTTTTCCCTTTAATGCCCCAGCAGGAAAGAAATTAATATCTCCACTTCCATCTGTAGAAGCATAGTAAATTTGAATATCAAAACCCTCTTGACGAAGCATACCGCCTGAGCCAATACGGTAGATATTTTTCATCATGAGGTCCCAAGCTGGGTAAGGCTTGCCACTAGGGGTATTAGGACCAATACCAGGACTTGCATCTTTACGTTTAAGCATCTTTAAGAAGAGTACCTTACTATTACTGGAATCGGCAGGTTGGTCGATAGCAAATTCGCCCACTTTTCTGGGGTTGGATTCTCCTACTAGGGTATACTGGTAAGCCACAAAGAGTACGTCGCTTTCGGGCACCTCTTGGTTAAGGCTAATATAGCCTAGTTGTCGATTGACAATATAGTCTCTTCCTTCGGTAAGAAGGCAAAGATTATTTTCAAGGTGGAAGTCGTTTCCCTCTTCGAGTTGTAAGGGGGCGTTTGAAAGAAATTCTATTTTCCCGAATCTTACTTGCGGGCGGTTTAGAGTATCAGTTATTTGTGCATATAAAGGGTTGACGTTATTAGCAGGAGGTAGGGATACTGGCCTTTGGTAGTTAGGATTATAAACTTTTTGAGATTCGCCTAGGTCTACAAACCCTATTGCAGTGCGAGTATTGCTTAAGCAGCGACTATTCGTATTGGTAACCCACACTTCAATATTTTGAATTTGTACAGGGCTAACGATGTTAGGGCGACTTTCGAGCCAAGTTTCATAGTTTTCTCGAAAAAAATGTCCTAGGAAGTAATGGCGGCGCTGATCATAGCGACTTGCTGAAAGTTCGAAGGGCTGTTGTAGAGCTCCTTGTCGAACAGTAATTTCGTTCGTTTGTCCTCTTTGTTGTGATGCAACTGTAGTTAGCGTAACGGGTCCAAATTGGGTAGCAAGTTTTACACCAAATAAGTTTTGTCCACCTGTAATGAGTGATCCATTAATAGGTAAACTTACGTTGCCAGCTTCTACTTTTTTAATGATAGCATCTTCGTGTCCGTCGTAGTTAATTTTGAATTGGTTGTCAAAAGCAAAGGTAGCCTCTGTATCGTAATTAACCCGTAGCCTGAGTTTTTCCCCAATGCTTCCTAGTACATTAAGTTGTATTTGCTGGCGAAAATTGAAACTGGTGTTGCTTTGTTGCCGCTGGGTAAGTTGAGGATTTTTTTGAACATTATTTCGTATAGCAAGATCTAAAAGAATACTGGCATTAGGTTTGATGTCAAATTTAGTACTTCCAAAAATGGTTTCAAATAGCTTATTATTAATGTTAATTTGTGGGTTGAGCAAACTTCCTTTTGTGGAGGTACCTGTATTTTCACGGACTTTTTTTAAGAAATAAGCTTCACGTAACTTTCTATCTTGCAGTTGGAAAAATTCTTCACGAGTAATATAAGAAGGAGGACGCACGTCTTTATTGCCGACCATTTCACGCACGTAATAGCCCTTGCCGTCAGGTGTAAGCTCGTAGACTACCTGTATGTTGGTAGGCGTAGGAAGTATTAAGGGAGTTTTTAGTTCCTGTCGTGTAGCTGCGTCACTAGGTGAGTCTACCCATGGTAGCCTCTTTTTATTAGTATCTTCAGGCCATACTACACCTTCTAAGGAACCGCTCCCTAGGTATAATACTTTAGAAA